>CAJOOW010000026.1 GCA_905236375.1 uncultured Alphaproteobacteria bacterium
AACTGTTTGCCGGTGTGAGGCCAACTTTCTAATTCATGATTTCGTGCAATCCTAAGAGTAACTTTTCTTTCGAAAAGTTTGAGATAACTCGAAGAAAAATCAATCAGGGGCGGCCCTTGGATTGATTTTTCGCTTTATCTTTTCTCTTTATTTTTGGTTTAGTTTTCTTCCGGATGTGTGGGAGAAAACAATTATGGTTTTTGTATCACCGAGTTGCCTCGGATCGGGTTTTGTCTCTTGATTTCCTACGGCGGGAAAAGACACCTCGCCGGTTATTTTTAGGGAGGATGATAACCAACCTTGTTTCTATTATCACAAATTGTTTATTTTCATGTCAAATTTTAAATAGTCCCATAAAATTCCGTTCTAAGAAAATTTTAGATAATTTTTATATTATTCAAAAAAAAATTCTTGATTTGACTTTTTTTTTTGATATGATGATGAATCATAGAGGATTGTTCCTCACATATTGTTGTGACTATAATTTTATAGGAGAAGTAAAAATGAAAAAATTAAGAGCAGCATTGCTTGGATTGTTTTTGATTCCAGAAGTATGCAACATGGCACAAGCTGCAGATCCTGTTGTTGAAGATATGCATCAATCGCTTGGGCCTACTGGACATCCAGACGCACATCCAACTTTCTTGGAACAAATAAGAGATACTTTTGAAAGCTATAAACATAGCTGCGACGCCTCTATCGAGTCTATTAAACGTAGCATCGCTCATGTTAGCGGTCATGCGTATACGAGCTTAAGTGTGACTGAAAAACAAGACTACCTAAGTGAAAAAGTTAAGCTAGGGGTAGTTTTTGATGAAACCCACACGCTAGAAGATTCTGTTTGGTGGTTGAAAGAAGGACTGAAATCCCCGGATGGTATACGTTACGCCCTTGCAAAATGGGAAAACCTATTTGTCGAGCGTATGAGTTTAAACAGCAGTAGGAGAGGACATAAAATTTTATGTGCGATGCTGAAAGACGAAGAAGATTTGAATGAATACGATATATCATTGCTAGCCAATCCAACAGACGCGTTGAAAGAATTGTGGAGAGAAATTGCCCGTATAAAAGGCGACGTGGTGGACAGAATATGCGACAGATTAAATCAGGCGATGCAAATGCTTCCTGCCGATCAACAATAGCGTCATAAAACATTTAACCACAATTTCAGCCCCATCGGAAAATCTCAGTGGGCCTAGTTGTTTATGGCCTGTATGTATTAAGCGAAAATGATGAAATATCATATTTATCTTGCAAAAATTGCTTTTTTCGCACAAACTTGAAGATGCTGGATTGATATATTTTATGGTTTGTTTTTATGCATGAAAAAGCAATAAATATACAGGATGCCTTTTTGAATTACATGAGAAAGAACAAAGTTCCTGTAACTATCTTTTTACTGAATGGCGTTAAGTTAAATGGAGTGATTTCCTGTTTTGATCAAAGTGCAATAGTGATAAAGCGCGAGGGATACACTCAAATGGTATATAAACATGCTGTTTCGACTTTTTCGCCACATGGGCCTATTTCTCTTTTCGAATGGAATGGCTCACAGCCAAATACAAAATCCAAACAATCTCAAGAGTCGGATAACTTTAAAATGGAAGAGGAAGACGAATATTCAATAGAATACTCGGATGACGAAAACGATGATGAATACGAAGAGGTTGACGAATAATTATGGATTTTGATGTTGTTATTATAGGGGGAGGCCCTGGAGGATATGTTTGCGCAATCAAGGCATCTCAATTGGGCTTAAAAGTCGCGGTTGTTGATAAAGCAAAAACAGAACTTGGGGGGACTTGTTTAACAAAAGGATGCATTCCAACCAAATCGATTTTGCAATCTGCAAAAATTCGCCATATGATCGAGAGATCTTCAGAATTTGGAATAGATAGCAAGTTAATCTCCACGAATCTCGACAAAATAATCGAAAGATCAAAAACGGTTATTGCGGGCCTCAATAGCGGAGTAAATGGCCTTTTTGCGAAAAACAAAGTAGCAATAATTGAAGGGATTGCTAAGTTTAAAGACAAAAATACTTTGATAGTTGAAAAAGACGGGAAAACAACGGAAGTCAAAGGAAAGGATATTGTCATTGCAACTGGGGCTAAGCCTCGTTTAATCCCAGGGATTGACGAGAAATTAATCGAAAAGGGTTTGATTTGGACATCAAAAGAAGCAATCAATCCAAGGTTTTTCCCAAAGAAGTTATTATTGATTGGATCAGGGGCGATAGGGATCGAACTTGCTTCTTTTTATCATTCAATAGGATCGGATGTTACTGTTATTGAAATCATGGATAGGATCTTGATTCAGGAAGACAAAGAGATATCTGACGCTGCGATGAAATCATTTTTGAAACAAGGAATAAAGATCACAACCAACACGAAATCGCAAAATATCACAGAGGAATCGGGGAAAGTTTCGGTTGAATTTGTTGATAAAGATGAAAATGTTTCACGTGAAACATTCGATGCGATTGTCTTGGCGATTGGAGTTGCTCCAAATACGAAAGATCTTGGGCTTGAGTCTGTTGGAGTTAAAACAAAACAAAATGGAACGATAGAAACTAATGAGTTCAATGAAACATCGGTTTCTGGGATATATGCAATTGGAGATGTTGCTGAGGCGCCGTGGTTGGCTCATAAAGCATCAAGAGAAGGAATTAGGGTTTCTGAGAAAATAGCAGGAAAAGAGCTCACTCCAATAAATCTCAAAACAATTCCATCTTGCACTTATTCATATCCTCAAATTGCGTCAATTGGAATGACTGAAGAAAAAGCAAAAGAGTTGGAAAGAGAAATAAAAATTGGGAAATCATATTTTAGAGGAAATGGAAAAGCGCTGGCTTCAGGAGAACCTGATGGTTTTGTTAAAGTCATCTTCGATGCAAAAAGCGGAGAACTTTTAGGGGCTCATATGATTGGTTATGAGGTTACTGAACTTTTGCCGATTTTTTCAGTGGCAATTGCCGGAGAATTAACAGAAAAAGAGCTGATGGCTGCGGTTTTTCCACATCCAACAATGTCTGAATGTTTACAGGAGGCCGTGTGTGCTGCGTTTGATGCAGCAATTCATGGATAAAAGGAGATATGTCTGATTTTATTGGCCCAAAGGCCACAATTGATTTAAAAGCAATTCAGGATAATTATGCAACAATTTCTGAATTTGTTGGACACGATGTTGTTGCTTCAGCAGTTGTTAAGAGCGATTCATATGGCCTTGGAGCCTCTCGAGTTTCAAAAGCTCTCTATGAAAAAGGCTGCAGAGATTTTTGGGTTGCCTATTTAATTGAGGCTTTAGAGATAAGAAAAGTTCTACCTATTGATGCAAATATTTACTATCTGCAAGGTTTTCAGGAATCAGACATAGAAGATATCAAAGGATCTCACATAATTCCAGTTATCAATTCTTTGGAAGATTTTGAAAAGATTTCCGGAAATGGGATCGAGTTTGTTATCCATGTTGATTCTGGGATGTCTCGGCTTGGATTAAGGCCTGAAGATATCGACAAAATCCTTCCAGTTTTGAAAAATGAAAAGATAGCTTATGTTATTTCGCATCTCGCATGTTCTGATGAAAAAGACAATTCGATGAATTTGAAACAAAAAGAAACATTTGATAAAGCATTATCAAAGATTCGAGAAGTTTTGAATGTTAAAGCCGGAATATCAGCGACTGGCGGGGCTCTTTTGGGAAAAGACTTTTCTTATGATATGGTTCGAATTGGTGCTTTTTTGTGTGGCATTGATGTTGGATTTGAAAAGAAGCCCAAGAATGTTTTAACTCTAAAAACTTCTGTCTTGCAAAAATATATGCTTCCAGCTGGGGTAAGCGTTGGATATGGAGCAACTTATAAGACCTCAAAAGAAACAAAAGTAGCCATTATTTCGATTGGATATGCAGATGGAATTAATCGGACTTTATCAAACAAAGGAATTATCGGATTTTATGAAAATGAGAGATTTTATAAAGCTCCGATTATTGGAAAAATTTCAATGGATCTTATAACTTGCGATGTTTCAGATCTCCCTGATGGCCTAAGCAATCCTGGATGTTTTGCCTATCTTCTTTGCGATGAATATTCAATAAATGATATGGCAATCGATGCTGGGACAATTCCATATGAGATCTTGACAAGCTTGAACTTGAAATCAAAAAGATTTTGTATTGAGTATATTGACTAGGCAATATATCAGCTCCGGCTATATATAAAAAAGAGACAATCTCGACCTTTTTTGATACAATTTCATATATCGGTTTTTTTCGGATATTGCATGATATATCTCCATAAAAATGATCTGCCGAGCGACCTTTTGCAGAGCAGGTCTATAGCAATTGACACAGAGACAATGGGACTTTTGCCTCATCGAGATCGTCTGTGTCTAGCCCAATTTTCAATTGGAGATGGGAATGCTCATCTTGTGCAATTTGATAATTATGAAGAATCACATAACATACAGAACATTCTTACAAACGAATCGATTTTAAAGATTTTTCATTATGCCAGATTTGATGTTATGATGCTTTATAAATATCTTGGAGTTATGACAAAGAACATCTATTGCACCAAGATAGCTTCAAAATTGGTTCGAACTTATACCTCAAAACACAGTCTTTTGGAACTTTGTAAGGAATTGTTAAACATCGAGATTTCAAAAGAACAAACGTGTACAGATTGGGGAAACTCTGAAATTACGAAAGAGCAACAAGAATATGCAGCAAATGATGTTTTATATTTGCACAAGCTGAAAGAGAAACTCGATGTAATGCTTAAGAGAGAAGGTCGTGTTGAATTGGCAAAAAGTTGTTTTGATTTCTTAGAAACAAGAGTAAAGCTCGATTTAATGGCCGGTGAATCGTATGATATTTTTGCTCATGGAGCCTAAAGAAGATGATCGATTTTATAGAAGAGGCAAAAAGAGTCATTTTAGAAGAGGCAAAAGCTCTTGAAATACTTGCTGAGAACTTACCAGAATTCTTTAAAGAAGCGGTTGAATTGATCGCGAATTCAGATGGAAGATTAGTCGTTTCTGGAATTGGGAAAAGTGGGCATATTGGCCGAAAAATTTCATCTACAATGGCATCTCTCGGACAAAAATCATTTTTTCTTCATCCAAGTGAAGCTCAACACGGAGACCTTGGCATGCTTGATAAGCGAGATGTTTTGCTTCTGATCTCATATTCTGGTGAGGCTATTGAACTTTTGCCAGTTATTAACTTTGCCAAAAGATTTGGCATTAAAATAATTTCCATAACGAAAAGCAATAATTCAACACTTGCAAAAAATTCAGATATAGCACTAATTTTGCCGAATATGAAAGAGGCTGGATCTTTTGGAATAGCTCCAACTGTTTCCTCAACAAATACCCTTGCTCTTGGTGATGCGCTTGCGATGGCTCTTCTTTCAAAGAGAGGATTTACAACTGAGCAATTTCGGATGCTTCATCCAGGGGGCGCTTTGGGGAAAGGTCTTTCATTAATTTTTGATATAATGCATAAAGAAATTCCGCTTGTTGAATCTGGTAAAAATATGCAAGATGCTTTGATAACAATGACAAAATTCGGGTTTGGTTGTGTTGGAGTTATTGACAAAAATCATGTTCTTGTTGGAATGATTACTGATGGAGATTTAAGACGTCACATGAGTGATGATCTTTTAACAAAATCAGTTGATGATATTATGACTAAAGATCCAATCATAATCGATAAAAACATCATAGCTTCAGAACTTATTCACACGATGGAAGAAAAGAAAATTACCAACGTTTTTGTGATTGATGAGAACAAAAAACCAAAAGGATTAATTCATATACACGATTTGTTGATAAGGCAGGTCGCCTAATTTTTTAAAATGATTTCAGAATTTCTTCGGCTCGTGCGACAACGTGTTTTGGAAAACCTGCAAGAGCAGCGACATTGATTCCATAAGATTTATCAGTAAATCCCTCAACAATTTTATGGAGAAAAACTATTTGAGATTGCCATTCCTCAACTTTAACTGTCAAAAACTTAACATTTGGTTGTGACTTTTTAAGGTTGTTTAGTTCATGATAATGTGTTGCAAATATCGTTCTGGCCTTAATTCTTGTTATGATATCTTCGATCACTGCCCAAGCTATTGCCAATCCATCATATGTTGAAGTCCCTCGTCCAATCTCGTCCAAAATAATAAATGATTTCTCGGTGGAATGCTGAAGAATAGTGGCTGTTTCAATCATTTCAACCATAAAAGTCGATCTTCCAGAAGAAATATCATCGGAAGCACCAACTCGACTAAATATTCTGTCAACAATTCCGATTTTTGCATAATCAGCCGGAACAAATGATCCTATCTGTGCCATTATAATAATTATCGCATTTTGCCTTAGGTATGTACTTTTTCCGCCCATATTTGGTCCAGTTAGGATCGAAACAAACAAATCCTTAGAAAATTCACAGTCATTAGATATAAAGGCATCTCCTGTGCTTTGTAAGCTATTTTCTACAACAGGATGTCTTCCATTTTTAATTTCAAAAATTTTCTGATCTGTTAATTCAGGACGAACATAATGCTTTTCAATAGCAAGTTCTGCAAAAGCGGAACAAACATCGACAAATGAAACATTATCTGATAAGACTCTGATATGGTCTTTCTCTTTTGCGATCATAGCAATTAACTCTTCAAAGAGAGCAAGCTCTCGTCTTTTTGCATTTGATTCAGCTGAATAAATCTTGTTTGCGATATCGTTTAATTCTTCGGTAGTATATCTTAAACTCGTTGCCAGAGATTGACGATGAATAAAATGGTAAGGAACCTTTGAAGCATAATTTGGAGAAATCTCAATAAAATATCCGATGACAGAATTGTTCTTGATCTTTAGGGTGGCAATGCCTGTTTCTTTTATATATTTTATTTGAAGATCCTTGATCATGTTTTCTCCATTTTCAAGGAAATTGACATATTCATCTAATTCAGAATCAAAGCCCTTTTTAATAAAACCCCCATCTCTTGCAAAAAGTGGAACTTCATCAGTTAACGCATTTTCAAGAGTTCGAATTATTCTCTCAATTCCATCAAATGATAATTTTAAATTTTTTAATTTTGAATAATTCAAAAAAACTCTGTCTAGTTCTAGGCATTTTTTAAAACCGACAGCCATACATTTTAAATCTCTTGGCCCTGCTTTATTCATCAGAATCCTTGATATTGACC
>CAJOOW010000027.1 GCA_905236375.1 uncultured Alphaproteobacteria bacterium
AACGGCAATCTTCTGTTTCATCTATTCTTCGGCAAGGTTTGTTATTGAATTTTATAAAGATGTCGAAACTTACACATATTTCAATTTGATATCCTTAACAGTTGGCCAAATCCTCTCAATTGCTCTTTTCCTTTTTGGATTTTCAGTTTTGTATCTGAAGGAAAAGGATGTTTGAAAAGTGAAGAAAGCTACCACTTAGCTAGTATCCAAGACATAACAAAACTTACTGGAAGAATAATAGCAGAAGACCAGAGCATATAACCGATAAATGATGGCATTTTAATCCCTCTTTTAATAGCTATCGATTTAACCATCATATTCGGAGCATTGCCAATATAAGTCATTGCTCCCATAACGACTGAGCTTATTGAAATTGCTCTCAGAACATCTGTATAAACATACATGAGTTCTTGCGGATTTCCGCCTGCCATATTGAAAAATAAAAGATAAGAAGGCGCATTATCAAGAAATGATGAAGCCAAAGAACATAGCCAGAAATAAATCATTGAACCATCACTTCCGTTGCTCATATCTAGGATATATTTATGAATCATATCGGAATTTGAGTTTAATATGAAAAGAACCGGAGCTATGACGATGAAGATAACAAAGAAAGTCCTCGCAACTTCTCCAAACGGCGCAAAGTCAACTTTCTCCCCAGCATTTCTGCCCTTATATATCGAAATTAAGCAAAATATTACAAGGATCGTATTTTTGATACACATATGAGGAACAACACAATCGCAGAGATACGGAATGTGGAGTCCAAAATCTTTAAAGTCGAAAAACAAAACAAAGACTGTCGAAATGATCAACACAACATTTAACCAATCTCCGATTTCAATTGAAAACTTCCTGTTCACTAAATGATGTTCGAGATTTTCCTTCTTTAAAATTATGCGATCTATAACATAAAGCGCAAAAAGGCAAACCACCAGATAGCCCAACCAATATATAAAAATATTTTTTAATTCCCAAGAAAAATCAATTCCATGAAGATAGCCAAGGAGAAGAGGCGGATCGCCCAAAGGGGTCAAAAGGCCACCGATATTTGAAACCAAAAATATGAAAAATATAATCTAGTAGGATTTATGATGTCTGTCTTTGTTCATTTCAAGGAAAGGTCTTAAAAACAACATCGAAGCGCCTGTTGTTCCAATAAACGAAGAAAAAAGACTACAACAAGCAAGGAATATGACATTTGACATGGTATCTGACGCAGATTTTAGTTTAATATGGATTCCGTGGCTTAAAACATAAAGGGTAAAAAGCATTATGATAAATGGCAAATAATCATCGATAAGCGCATCTTTTAAAATATGATTTGCTTCCGGAAGAAGACCATATAATGAAACAATTGAAATCGCTGATACGATTATAAACACAGAGCCTTCATTCTTCTGCCAGAACTTCGGCGCTATCAAAGGCATAAAAGCAAGAGATAGAAGAACAATTGCCAAAGGAGCTGATAAAACAACTATTTCCAGTATGGTCATTTGAAATTCAACCGTTTTCTTTTGATTATATCTTGAAATGAATCAATTTTACACTGAGTTTCATTTGCAATTTGCTTTTTAGGAATCTTCACATGAACAATTCCGATACAACTACTAAAACTCCAAAAATAATACAAAATATGTTTGCCGGCTTGATCCTTCCAAATTTTGATTCTAAATAAACAGGCATAAAAATGACGAAAATTGTTGCGATCATTCCTCCAAAAGAAAGAATTCGCATAAACGCATTTGCTAACAATAATGTTGAAATTGCAGGGATTCCGACTGTTACCATTGCTATTATCGACTTTCTTTTTCCTATCGTTGTTTCTTTAAGAGAACTGATGAGTCCAATGCATGTCCCCGCTGCAGATGTTAAAATCGCCAGAAGTGACAATCCTTCAAAGAGAAACGTTTCAAATTTAAAAGGAACCGATTCACATAAAGCTTTGATGAAAATTCCAACATTTATTTTCCCTGCTAAAATTTCGCGGTACAGGTCAATATCTGAAGAATAAATTTTTGATAAAGTTGCATAAATCCACAAAACATAAACAATCGCTGGAATTAAAATGCCGATAAAAAATGCTTTTTTGATCGTTTTGATATTGTTTAATCCTATTTGACTCACAATATAAGGGCAGGCGTTTTGAACTCCAAATGATGTAAAGATAATTGGCAAAAATGGCATAATTGCGGAAAAGTCATTTTGAATTGCATTTTGTTCGATGATGTCAGGACTTAATGAAAAGATAACGCAGACTATCAATGTTAATAGAATAAAAACCATTGAGCTGTTAATTCGGTTAAATGTCTTTGTGCGAATAAGGAAAAAAATCGCATAAAAAACGGTACAGATAATTGTCGCAATTTTTTCACCGAGGCTAAAAAAACTACTAACTATGCTTGTTGTTCCTGCAAAATAAGCGCAAAGCAAGGCTAGAGATAAGAGATATAAAGAAATCATTGATATTGTTCTGGCGCGTTTTCCTGATATTTCATTTGAAAGCTCAACTATACTCAATGCTCTGCCCTGTTTTTTCATTAAATCGATTGTTAAGCACGATGTTTTGTAAGCTATGAAAAAAGTTATTAAAACGATCGTAATCGTTAGCTTCATGCCAAGACGAGCCGCTGATATTGGAAGAGATATCAAGCCAGATCCTATGGCCATACCAGAAACAAGAAAGACAGAATTAACAAGTTTGCTCATTATAAAAAGCCCCACAGAAAAATATAAAATTAGCGATTAGAGAGGAAAAAAGAACTTTTGGCGCCTAGCGCCAGACTTGTAAAAGAGCAAAAAATGAGAAAACCACTATAAACTTCATTCTATGGAATTTTAATCTTCTCACCAATCCTTGCCTTTATCCTAACGAATCTTTAGGGTTTATGTCAATCGCAAATTTAATATGATCGCTGAGTAGATTATCGTTTTGAAGTAATCTAAATTTTAGAATTTTACGTGTTGTACAAGATATTTGAAATTTGATGCAGTTTGGTATACAATGCTATGGTTAAGTTGTTTTTATCATTAAAAATAAAGAAGAGGAATTTTAAATGGCTTTAAAAATTAGATTCGCTCGAGGTGGATCAAAAAAGAGACCTTTCTATAAGTTGGTTGTTGCAGAAAATACCGCTCCACGAGATGGAAAATTTTTGGAAAGGCTTGGTTCGTATAATCCTATTTTAGATAAAGAAAACCCAGAGCGTTTAGTTGTTAATGCCGAAAGGATCAAACACTGGCTTTCAGTTGGAGCGCAAGCTTCTGAGCGAGTGCAAAAACTACTTTGTGATCTGAATCTAGTTAAAAAACCAGTGATAACAGAACAGCCAAAGAAGTCAGCACCAAAGAAAAAGGCACAGGAAAGAATGCAAGCTGAAATAGAGGCTAAAAAAGCAGCAGAAGAGACTCCTGCTGAGCAACAACCGGTAGAGGCAATGCCTGAAACGTCTGCTGAAACTCCAGTTGCAGAACAACCGGCTGAATAATGAATTACAGAAGAGTGTGTGTAGGGATCATTGCGAAACCTGTTGGGATCAAAGGGCAGGTTAAAATTCATCCCTATACAAACTCTCCTCAATCTTTTTTGGACTATTCCAATTTTTCATTAGCTAACGGCTCTGTTATTAATCTCGAAAATCCAGAAATAAACAAAGATGGGGATATAATAACTAAGATCGAAGGATACGCGGACAGAACAGCCGTAGAATCTCTAAGATTAAATGAGATTTATATAAGGAGAGAAGATCTTAAGCCCATATTTGAAGATGAATATTATTTTGAAGATCTTACAGGACTTGATGTTTTCAATAACAAGCTTGAAAAGATCGGGAAAGTGAACGCGGCATTAGACTATGGCGCTGGGACTTTTTTAGATATCCAGTTGGAAGCAAAAAATAAAGTGGGGACTTTGCCTTTTAACAAAGAAACAATTCTGGATGTCGATCTGAAAAAGAATCTTATAAAGGTCGATGACTCTTATATCTTAGTATGAAAAGGATATATATAATTGCCGGTGAACCCTCAGGGGAACTTCTTGGTGCTGGGATAATTGAAAAATTAAGACAAGCTGGGATCGAAATTTTCGGAGTTGGAGGAGATTTAATGCAAACACAAGGGCTCCATAGTCTTTTTAATATAAATGAAATATCGGTCGGGGGGATTTTTGAAGTCATTCCTCATTTGATACGAATACGGCAACTTATAAAAAATACTGTAGAAGATATAATTGAAAAGCAGCCGGAAGTGTTGCTTACAATCGATTCGCCTGGCTTTTGTTTCAGAGTTGCGAAAATAGTCAAAAAACTGAATCCCAAGATAAACATAGTCCATCTAGTTGCTCCAAGTGTTTGGGCATGGAGATCTAACAGAGCAAAAAGAATGGTGAAATTTTGTGATCATTTATTGACACTCTTTGAATTTGAACCACCATTTTTTACGAAATATGGACTAAAAGCGACTTTTGTTGGCCATCCATCCATCGAAATTTTTACTGAATCAGGAAATAAGAAAAAAACAAATACTCTTTTGATCTTGCCGGGGAGTCGAAGTCAGGAAATAAAAAGCCTTTTGCCAATTTTTCTCAAATCATCAGAAATGTTAAATTTTAAAAATATCGTCATACCAACTCTACCTCATTTAGAATCTCTAGTAAGATCTATAATCGGGGATCGCAAAATTGAGATCACTGCTAATGAGAATAAAAAATTAGAACTATTTAAAAGTGCGAAATGTGCAATAGTGGCGAGTGGAACGGCGACTCTTCAATTAGCACTTTCTGGTTGTCCTATGGTTGTATGCTATAGGCTATCACCTTTGTCTTATCGGATCGTAAAGTCATTGATAAAAGTTAAATTTATCTCATTGGTTAATTTGATTTCTAATCGCTCGATTGTGCCTGAATTGATTCAATCAGACTGCAACCCAGAGAAGATCGCACAAGCTATAAAAAACTTGAATTTTAAAGAGCAAACAAACAGTTTTAGAGGACTAAGATCGAAATTAAGAGCAGGATCTCAAAATCCAACTGATGCAATAGCAATAATTCTGAAAAATCTGATGAAACAGAAATAAGATTAATAGAGAAAAATCGAATATCTCTTTGATACAAATTGACAGATTTAGCTTGTTCATTCATAATTTTAGAGTCTGTTTCAGAATAAGCAAATAGAAGAATTGAAATTAGAAATTACACCCGAAAAACTCGGAAAACGGATTGATATTGTCATTTCTGATTTGATTTCAGATTCTTCAAGGTCGAGAATCCAAAAGCTTATAAAAGACGGCAAGGTTCTTCTGAGCGGAGAAAGCATAACCGATCCTTCAAAAAAGATTTCTGAAATAGGAATAATTGAAATAGATGAATGTGAAACAGAAAATAATTATGAAATAACTCCAGAAGCAATAGATCTAAAAGTCGTTTTTGAAGATGAATATATAGTCATTATAGATAAAGCAGCTGGAATGGTTTGTCATCCAGCCCCTGGCCATAGATCTGGAACTTTGGTTAATGCAATTACACATCATTTTAAAAATTCTTTATCAGATATTGGAGGGAAAACACGAGCAGGTATCATTCATCGCCTTGATAAAGATACTTCTGGATTAATCCTGATTGCGAAAACGAATGCCGCACATGCTGCATTTGCGAATTTGTTTGCTAATGAAAAAGGTAATTTGATCAAACGTAAATACACCTGTTTTGTTTTCGGAATTCCATCTCCAAAATCCGGAAAGATTGAAACATTTATCACAAGACATCCAAAAAATCGGCAAATGTTTGCTGTTCATGAGTCGCGAGGGAAGTTAGCGATTACTTTATATGAAACGAAAAAATCAAAATATTTTACATCAACAAAGGCTATTTCAAAAATAGATTGCGAACTTTTAACTGGGCGAACTCATCAGATTAGAGTCCATATGAAACATATCGGACATAACATAATTGGTGACCCAGTTTATGGCAAAAATAAGGTTGAGGCAATCTATCCACAAATAATTAGAGAGTTTCCAAGGCAGGCACTTCATTCGAGGATCTTGGAGTTTCAACATCCTTTCTCAAAACAATGGATGATTTTTGAGTCCGACTTGCCGGAAGATATGAAAAAACTAGATGAGATACTGGAATCATAGCATATTTGCAATGATTCCAGTTAGTGCTATTTTTTAATCAACTTCGTTAATATCGCTCTGACGTCTCTTGTATTCCTTTTGACGATCCGGAAGAATTTGTTCAAATACCATTTTGGCAAGTCCATCCGATGATGGAGTAAAGTTCAATTCGAACATAAGCTGCGAGAACTCTAAGCTATTATGAATATTTGGAGCTTCTTGAGATGATCCTGCATATGCTTGAGGAGATAACGGTATGCGGCTTATACCAATGGATGCAAATAAAATCTTTTCTTTTGTTCTTAGATAGATGTGCAACCTCTCGACGCCATGATCGGCAAAATCTTTTATATCTTGAGCTCTTATATAAAATTCAGGAGAATCTACAACATCAGATGCGCAAGGAATAAAAACAGCTACATCATCAAATTTTTTGACTTCAGGACAATTGATTTCAAGCCCCATTATTGCCCTTGAAACAGGTAGAAGACTCCCAGAAGGGGCTGAAAATTCTTCAAGAACCACTACAACACCAAGAGGAGGCTTCCCCGGATCTGTATTATTAGGAAAAGCAGTGAAAAATGCTACATTTTCTGTCCTACTATATTCCATCGCCATTATGTCATGACTCAACAAAAACGACATTGCAATAATCGATAACACAAAACTTAATTTTTTCATTTTCTTTCCACAAAATACAAACTATTAAGGGGATGAAATATTGGATTTTTAACGATATACCCCTACACTACACGGAATAGCATATACAATAAAGAATTGTTCATCAAGAAGATTATTATATAATTCCACAAAAATAGATCTTGAAAGCAACAAAATGTCTGATGTTGCGCAAAAAGCACGCAATTAGCGCTATATATCCAAGAAGATCGGTTGATTCCTATAAAAATTAGTCGATCCATATTAGAATCTTCCTGAAGAGGAGAGTTGTATTTTTGTATGTCTAAAGAGGATTTAGTAGAGTTTAACGGAACTGTTATGGAGGTGTTGCCAAACGCAATGTTTCGAGTTGAGTTAGAAAACGGCCACAAGATCCTAGCTCACACATCTGGAAAGATGAAAAAAAATAGAATAAGAGTTTTAATGGGAGACAAAGTCACTGTTGAGATGACTCCTTATGATCTCGACAAGGGGAGAATAATTTTCAGAGAAAAATAAAATGGCTGATTTCCAATTGGTTTCTAAATATAAACCTGCTGGGGATCAGGGGCAAGCGATTGACTTTTTAACAAAAGGAATCAAGGAAAAAGCGAGGGATCAGGTCTTAGTTGGCGTTACAGGTTCTGGAAAGACTTTCACTGTTGCAAATGTGATCCAAAATTTGAATCGTCCAACTTTGATAATGACACATAACAAGACTCTTGCTGCTCAGATTTATTCTGAGATGAAAGGTTTCTTTCCTAATAATGCCGTTGAGTATTTTGTTTCATATTATGATTATTATCAGCCGGAAGCTTATGTAGCTCATTCTGATACGTATATCGAAAAGACTTCGGCAATCAATGAAGAAATAGATAGGATGAGGCATTCCGCCACAAGATCTCTTCTTGAAAGACACGACGTAATCATAGTTGCAAGCGTTTCTTGCATATATGGCATAGGAGCGATTGAAAGCTATGAAGATGTTATAATGACTTTAAAAGTTGGAGGGAGAATTTCTCCTCAAAAACTTTGCAGGCAACTCGCTGATTTGCAATATCAGCGAAATGATCTCGAGTTCAAAAGAGGAATCTTTAGATCAACTGGCGATACGATCGAAATTTTCCCAGCCCATAAATCAGAATCTTTTTGGAAAATAAGTTTCTTTGGCGATGAAATAGAATCGATTACAGAAATCGAATATCCATCAATGAGAAAGATCTCTAAGATGGCAGAAGTTAAGATTTTTTCAAATTCTTTGTATGTGGCATCTGTTGACGTTATCAATAGAGCTATTTCAGAAATCGAAAAAGATTTGCAAGTCAGATTAAAGGAATTTGAAAAAGATGGAAAACTTCTCGAAAAACAAAGACTAGAACAAAGGGTCCTTTTTGATATCGAGATGATGAGATCAACAGGAACTTGTTCAGGAATCGAAAATTATTCTAGATATTTAACGGGAAGAAAGCCCGGAGAACCTCCCCCAACTCTTTTGGAATATTTGCCAGATGATGCAATTATGATAGTTGATGAAAGTCATGTTACTGTTCCTCAAGTTCGAGGGATGTTCTTGGGAGATAGATCCAGAAAACAAACTCTTTCTGACTATGGATTCAGATTGCCCTCATGTTTAGATAACAGGCCTTTAAAATTTGAAGAGTGGGATTTTTTCAGACCTCAAACAATCTTTCTTTCAGCAACTCCTGGAGAATTTGAAATTACAAGAGCAGGAAAAGAGCATATCGTTGAACAGCGCATAAGGCCAACAGGAATTCTCGATCCAATCTGTGAGGTTAAACCAACTGAAAATCAGATTGATGATTTAATGTATCAAATCAAGCAGACGAAAGAAAAAGGATTCAGGACTCTTGTCACGACCCTAACGAAAAAGATGGCAGAACATTTAACAGAGTATCTTTCAGAAAATGGAATTAATGTAACATATATGCATTCTGATACAGATACTTTGGATCGCATTGAAATTATAAGGGCTTTGAAAGCCGGAGAGTTTGATGTTCTTATTGGAATAAATTTATTGAGAGAAGGATTGGATATTCCGGAATGTGCTTTGATTGCAATTTTAGATGCGGATAAAGAAGGGTATTTAAGATCAAGAACAGCGCTTGTTCAAACAATAGGAAGAGCAGCAAGAAATACTGAGGGCCGAGTTATCTTATATGCTGATAAAATTACAAAATCGATGAAAGAAGCTTTGGATGAAACAGAACGTCGAAGAAAAATTCAAAATGAATTTAATATCG
>CAJOOW010000028.1 GCA_905236375.1 uncultured Alphaproteobacteria bacterium
GTACGCCATCGGCTTCATCAAATTAAAACAATGGAGCTTCAAGGAACCAATCCTATACGAAATTGAAAAGCTCTATTGTTCCGATATCAGGTATATGTTTACAAATACCGGGAACAGCATGTTCAATCAAATGGTGAACGAATATGGTTATCACCAGCGTTCCGTCAAGAAAAATGACCTGGACGGCTTTATTGCCGTTTGCAAAGAATTTATCGAATGGGTCAACGCCAAGTACTCGCGCGAAGCAGTCCTACAAAAAGAACGCGACGACGAAAAACTCCGTAAAAGAGTGAAAAGAACTGTGGTAAGGCTAAAGCGGGCGTTTCGGACGAGGGGAAAGAAGAATCCGTGAATAAAAATCTGTAGATTGCTTTAATATGCAAACAGCCTGCATGATGCAGGCTGAAATTTGTCTAATTGAGTTATTTACAGCGGCCAATGGTCTTCAATTCTTCTCCAAACTTGATGCTTGTATGTAATTAGACCTGATTGTAAAACCTCTTTGTCGAATGATTGAAAAGCAGCGTCTTCTTCCATTTTTGCAAGAATTTTATCTTTAGGAAAAGAAGCTTCATCAATCTTATATGGTTCTACATTTTCGCAATTGACAAGATCTCTTCTAAATGATTCTTTATCATCTATATATTTGTCAGGAGTGCCAAGGTTGTAGTAATTTGTATCGTATTCGTATAATCCAAGGAATATATAGGTATTGGCGACGGCATTGGGTAAATTTCGGAATTGTCCAAAAATTAAACGTTGCGTAGCGTCTGGTGATGCTTTTCTTAAATCAAAGAAAGGTTCGTAATGGTTTCTTTTTTCTGCTCCAGGCATTTCAGGATTTGCTAACGGAGAAAGAATTTCATGAATAATGTTTGTGTTGTTATATAACCATTCTGCATTGAGACAACGGTTCCATGTTTCCTCTTTTGAGATTCCGTCAAATTCATTCCAACGGCCTGTTGGGAAAAAGTCCTCGCTATAAAAAATATGTTTTGCAGCGCCAATATTGGGGTCTCTAATGTCTCGACTATCAGGATTAACCGGAACATGCGGAATCCAACCATTTTGCGGAAATCTTATTCCGAGGTTTTCCTGTAGAGCCTCATTAAGACTTGCTTGCCCTAAAAAAATATTGCCAGTTTTTAGCATTTTGTCTCCTTATGGAATGTGTTTGGGTATAATATAAGATAATATTTGATATTTGAGCCTATTTCGGAATTACGAAAAAAGGATGTTTTAAGGAACTTAGTGGGTGGAGACGAATTTTTTCGCTTATTTGTGGGGCTTTATATTATATTTCTCAATAGTAATTTATACCATTGACTTTAATTTGAAAGGAACAAAGGGATAATATGGAAATCAAATGGAATACCATTGAAGAATTGCGTAATTTACTTATTGAACCGTATCTCAATCCAAAGGAACCACTGAGATTAGGTCAAGCCTGCTCTACAGAAGTTGATGATAAAACGGGGTATAATGGTCGTCAGATTTTGGAATTGCTTCAGAATGTGGATGATGCTTGTGATGATCATACTGGAAATGAAGTTTCCGTAAAAATAGTTTTCAAAGATAATATTCTAGAAGTTGGTAATACGGGTACGGTTTTTACGGCAGAGTCTATATATCGCTTATGTTATGGTGGCGTAAGTCAGAAATCTTTGGAAAAAATTGGAAATAAAGGTCGAGGTTTTCGTTCTTTATTAAATGATGCAGAATGGATAGAAATTCATTCGGGAGAATTCTCCGTTCGCTTTAGTGAAGAATATGCTAAGGAATTGTTTAATCAATATTGTACAGAAGGGTCTGCGAAATATAGTGCGGTTGTTGGTGATGCAAAAAATTCATGGAATAAAGATTATCCACTGTGTTTCCCAGTAATGAGTTGCCCTCAGGAGATTGAAAAAACAAGTGGTTCTTTTGATACGTTGGTAAGAGTTAAAATCAAAGAAGAAAATATAAAGAAAAAAGGTGTTAGTATTGCAGAACAACTTAATCAACCATTTTATAAGGCGTTGTTGTTTTTGCCGAATATAACAGAAATAATTGTTGATTCAGAATATGGATATAAGCTTTATAAAAAGGGAAAAGACATTAATGGAGATGTAGTTATTGAATGTGGTGAACAAAAAGAGTGTTTTTTTGTAGATAAGAAGAATGTGAAAATAAGGGACAAATCAGCAGAATTAATGATTGCCATTCCTAGAGAATTGGGTTATGATTTTTCTAATGAAAAGTTGTATTGTTATTTCCCTATTAGAAATTTTTCAACGCCAATACATGCGTTGCTCCATGCCCCGTTTATAACAAATAACTATAGAGACGATATTCCAAACGATTCTGACGAAATTAATAAAAAGATATTTGAAGCGTTGTTAGGTTTTGCTAAAGAGGCTGTGGAAAAAATTGAAGATTCTTCGGATAATACGTTAAAAATTAAAACACTTACTTGGTTCCCTGAGAACAAATTGTGGAAAACTGATTCTTTTGACTTAAAGAAGAAATATTTTGATTGTATTTTGGAATCAAAAATATTGCCAACAGTAAATGGTGAATATATTTCAATTAAAGACAAACCGAAATGGTTTGTTGCTAGTTTTCCAGAGGAATTTGTTGGAAAAGAATTTAAAGATTTAGTAATTTCGTTAGATTTAAATATAATCAAGTTTATTGAAGAATTGGCTTCTTATGATGGTTATCGTGAATGTCAATATAGCGAAAAAGAGTTGTCGGAAAAGATAAGCAGAATTGTTGAAATAAAACAAGATGTGACGCGAGATGTAAAATTGTTTTTGTGGTGGAGTAAAACATTTAAATTAAGTCTTTATTTCCCTTCTTTTATTAAAGATGATCAGAATAGATGGATTGATCGTAAATCAACGGTTTATTTACCTAAAAAAGAGGGCGGAATATCAAATCTTCCAGAGGAACTTTCATGGGTACAATTGTGTATTTTGAATTCAACATATAAGTCAGAAATCATTCGCCAAATAAAGGAAGAGAGAAACGATGTATGGGAAAAAGTTGCTTCAAATTATCAAGACCCAGATGACAATCGAATTTTAGGGGCATATAGTGAGAAGTATTTAGCTCTGAAATTTGTTGATCAGAGTAGCTATGCTCAAATAATTAGTACTATAAATCTGCAAATAAAAACAATTGAACAGTCAAACAAATTTGTGAAGTGGTTCTTTGAGAATTTTGACGCTGCTTTGGAAGAAAATAGCACGCTCGCCAAAATACCATATAACTTTCCTAATAGAGAGTTGAAAATAAAGAATATTAAGGACCTTTATTTAGGAGCTGATTATGACAATGCAATTGCGGAAAAATTATTCGAAAATACAGACTTTCAGCCAATTGCAAATTTGAAATCTATATATGATGGGAAGGATGAGGGACGATTTATTGATTTTTTGATGCGATGTGGCGTGAAAAAGTTCCCTGGAATTATTTCAACAGGAAATCTTATAAGAACTGGAGAATTTAAGAGCTTTGTATTGAAGAAATATGAAAAAAATTTGTCTGGCTTTAGGCTAGATTCTCCATCATCATCGATAAGCTCTAAAACTGTAGAAAATTTTGAAAAACTAATTAAAGAACTTTCTACGAAAGACATTGTTGAATGGCTCACCACTGATGAAAAATTCCGATTGTTAATTACATCTTGTGATATGCAATCAACTGCATATCAACAGAGTAATTGGGCTCCCAAGCATTTTCCTTCAAACGCCTATATTCATTATGTCTTAAATGTTACTCCATGGATTGAACTTGATGGTCAAAAATATTCGCCGAATCAGATAGTTAAATATGACAAATTGGGAAATTTACTACCTGGTTTTTATGGCATTTCAGAACAAAAACTTGTTTCATTATTGGGAAAAGATATTGTATATCTGTTTAATTTAGATTTTAAAGATTCCCTTGCTCAATTTACAGACAATGAAATAAGAAAAATACTTGATGTGTTGCCGGAAATGGACAAAAATGGGTTTGTTAGTAAAAAATTATATCAAGATATAATAAATGAAAAAATTGGAATTAGCCCGACATATTCTTTGAATGGAATAAAAGTTTTTACAAAAAAAGGAAATTTCTGCTTAAATGCGGATGTCAAATATGCAGATAGAAAAACAACAAGACAAGAAGAATCTCAAAACAATTTTATCTATGTGTCTCCAAAACAAAGTACAGAAACGATTCGAAATTGGTTTGGAGTAGAAAGGTATAAAACAAATTTGGTGCTAAAATCACACGAGATTATATCTAGTAAGCAATTTAATGAAATATTTGAATCCGAAATAAATGATGTAAAGACAGCGGTTCTTTCGTCTATAGATGCAAACCCTTCTAATGTTAGTATTCTAAAAAATCTTAGTGTTATTCCGTGCTCTAAAGTTTGCGTAAAAGATGGCGATAAAGATGGTGAAGAAACTACGTTAGAAGATTTTTATTTTGTAGAAAATGAAAAAAAATATTATTTAAAATTGCCAGTAAATGTTGAAATAGACGAATTAAGAGCGTCAAATCCGTTTAGATCCATCATTGTAGATATTTTTAAGCAGTCTTTGACGCTGAAATTAGAAGAGGATTTAGTCGAATTGCTTATATCAATGGAACGTGGGTTAAAATGCGAAAAAATAGAAGAAAAATTTGGTTTTGGTAAATGGGCGGAATCGGAAGAACTTCTGTTCCAAAAGAAGGTGCTTAACGAGCAAGTAGAAAGTTTCTTTAAGGACAATGGATTGTCTCTTGAATTTTTCGAAAAAATTTCAAAGATTAACTTCCTTGGAAAGATAAATTTGGAGAATCAAAAAACACTAATTGAATCTTTGAAAAGTATTGGGAAGGATGTCGCTGATTTGAATTCTTTAGACATGGGCTTGGATATTGATATAAAGCCTTATTGGATAAATCTATTGAAAGAAAGTATAGACTCGAAGTCAGAACAGTATGTGTCAAGATTATATGACTCTGCAAAGGAATATAAGGATAAAGCGAATTTTTTGAACAATTTGATTAAGTTTAAGGAATTTGTGTGCAATGTGGAAAATTCTATATACTTTGATGTGAATAAAGTTTTAGAAGGAACTTTCCCTCTTTTGAAGGAAGGTATGGGATTAAAAAGCAGTAAAGAAATTGACGAGTTATATGAAAAACATTTTAAACAGGTAATTTGCGAACATTCAATTTCAAAAGATGATTTAGAAGATTATGTTAATAAAAATGAAGACGTACATTCCCTTCTTTATTTTGAAATTCCAGAAGACGTAGACGAAAAAATAAAAGAATATTTGAAGAAAGATCAGGAAAAATCTCTAGAACCAGTTCCTCCTGATGAGGGGGACACTGGAACGATAGTCGTGATTTTAGACCCGCCAGATTCTCCGGATCCTGGACCTAGGCCTCCTACACCACCGAAAACAAAAAAGGATTATAAAAGAAAAAATGAAAATAGTGATAAAAAGGGAAAAACTGCGGAAAGAATTGCATATAAAGAATTAAAAAAGACATATGACAAATTGATTTGGCATTCTGAAAATTCGGATATAAGTGCAGACAAGGTTAGAAGCAAATATCCGCCAAATGGAATTGTTTGTGATATGTGGAATTGTGACCCTGTTCATGGAAATATGTATTTTGAGGTGAAGTCGGAATCAAATGATTTTGAAATGACAAGTAATGAATATGATTCTATGGCAGAAAACAAAGATAATTATATTGTTATTTTGGCAAATACGGATACAAGAAAGATTAGTCACCATAAATTTGATGAGATAGAAAAATTGAAGCGGCCTTCTGCCTACGTTTTTAAATTCAAGAAAAGAGTAGAATAATTATTTCTCCTTCTGTTCCGCCCCCCCCATCCTCTTCACGCATCCCACCCCTTTGCTGATAGTAGGGGTGGAGTCTATGACTTTATCCGAGTATGCGTTTTTGATAAACTCTATGAAATTTTACGGGATGAATTGCAAATAATTGATATGCCACAA
>CAJOOW010000029.1 GCA_905236375.1 uncultured Alphaproteobacteria bacterium
ATCAAATACGAAGGTTCGACTAGAGCGACCCAGTATTGCATTGACGATTTTATGAAGCGTCTTTATGGCAGTCGTAAAATTACGGACATGACCATTTTGACTTGCCAAAATTATCATGCCCTAATGCTATGCTTTGAAAACCGGGATATCGTTGTCTTTATCAAAAGCGGACTGACTTCGGGTTATTCTGGTGAAGGCCCCAAGGGAACATCGCTTATTATTCGCCTTGCCGAAGAAGCCGGAATTACTATTAAGGAATTGAAGGCTACAACTTCGCTATTCAAGAGAATCAATTCTTCTCGTGCTACAGTTAAAGATGTGGAATTCATCAAAAAGAACAGCAAGGTAAGTTTTGATTACGACCGTCTTTGCCTACCGAATGTCGATAAAGAATATGTCAAACGAGCGAAAGATTCCTTCAAGAAAAACAAGGATATCATTTTCGTTAGAGCCGAAGACGAGAAGACGAAGGATGCTGTTGAGGTTGATAGGGCAAAGGCATTAAAAATGCTGCAAGAAATTCACGATACAGTAACCAAATCAAAAGATTCTAATATATTGTCTAAAATAGGTGATACGGCATCAGTGCTCTCGTTTATTGGAGACATCTTAGGATTATAGCAATTATATGCAGTTACCCATGCCAATCTTATTTAAAACTTTTATGACTTTTTCTTTAAATTCATCCTCTTTATTCTCCGCAAGATGATGATATTTTATCTCATAGTCAATTGAAAACGATTCTTGTATATCTCTAAATTTAAATTCAAACCTTACACTAATGATGGTCTGTTCGGTCTTCATTTTTTGCCATTTCTTCCAATCATTCAAAACATCATTTGAATATGGATTAGATAATGGGATGACGTATTCAAGTTGAGATGGGACAACATTTAAACGATAGCCATTTGCATTTGTTAAAAATGGTTCTAACAATTCTTGGTTATTATTTGAAGAAACATGCATTTCAAAATCGCTTGCGGCACATCTTCCTACATTTTTTATCACGAAATAAATATTTCTATTTCTCCATTCCCAATATGCGTTTATGTAAGGCCTTATATCCTTATTTATCTGGTCTTCAATCAACTTGGCTTGATTCGCCTGTTCTGTCACTGATTTTTCTTGAGCCTCGGCCTGTCTTTTCAACTCCTCTCGCGTTAATTTTAACTCATCTCGTTGCAGTTCGAGATCTTTTCGTTGAAGTATTATTGTATAAATCAATCCACCAAATGCCAGAGCCGACATTAAAGAATTGAAACAACCAAACAAATCCCCATATACCCCATATTTATTAAAATCAAATCCATATTCTTTAATCAATATCTCAGGCAAAACAAACGAAACAAAAAAGACAACAAGGAGACTAACGCCAATACCTGTAAACATCATAATATTTACTTTAGGTTTCTTTTTCGCAATAGCAAGATATATGGCATATATCCCTAGTATTAAAATTAACAAAGCTAAAGGAGCAAATAGAATATATTTTGTCATTTCTAAAAAGTTAATAGTCATTATTGTATCCTTATTATTCACAGCAAGGCATTCCCCTTGCGTTCATTTCATTTATCAAAATAGTATTTATTTTTGCAAAACTACCTGGTTCACTACAATCAACATTTTGTTTTCGCATTTGTTCTAGAACAGCCGTCTCAAATTCAGTATCTTTAAGAGTTTTAAAGAATGTCTCTAAATTTTCAAGTTCTTCATATTCAAATACTCTATAGAACAAGTTATGCACAACAGCCTTATTCAATATGATTTTCCATTCTGCCAGGCACTCATTGGAAATATGTATGAGGTTAGCAAGAAAAAGACAGAAATATCCAAACAGACTTCTATCCCTTATAAAAGGGAATGTCCTGTAATTAATACAGAATTCCATTACTGCAGTAGCCTGCGCAAAAAGGCCAATGCATAAATGATAGAATTGATTAACACCTTCCTTTCCGTCACATATGGGAATGTGCATCATTTCCAGATGTTCTAAATACCGCTCTTTCAAAGTTGGTTTTTCATACCTTAGGAAAAGTCCCCAACCGGCATCTTCTCCAATGCTCTCAATAACATCATTTACTGATGAAAATTTATTCAAAAACGAATCTTTATTTATCGTAGAGTCGGCAAACAAATGCCAAAAAGCATTGTCTGCACTTTGCAAAACCAAGTTTTTATCTACAAATAGATACGAAAGGGGCAATACAAAAATCTTACCATTATATTTTTGAATAATTTCAATATCATCTTCAATCGACTTTTTCAAATATCCAGCCAAATGTTCTTGAGGACCAACAGCGACCAGCATTGCCACAGGATCATCAGAAATATGCTTTTTCCCAAAAGAAAAAAAAGGCAGTTCCCGCTTATTAGCAACATTAAGATACATTCCGCCAATAAAGGTACATGTATCAAAATCACATGGATAATTATTTAGGAAAAAATCTATTTCACGTTTATGGCGTAACCAAAATATACGGCATTCATTTTGAATAGAATACGCTTCATCGGTATCAAAATGCTCATACTTTTTCAAAAGAGCCAAATACTCTTTTTGAATCAATTGCATAGATGAGGTTAAAACATCACAGCCCATATTCAGGCAACCTCTTCTTCAATTCATCAGATAAACCAAATTCATCTACAATGAGCCTTATAGTTTTATTCATCACCATAACAAGATCATACCAAACTGATTTCATTTTCTGTTGATTTTCAACATCTGGAACGCAATGAAATTGATGTCCAGGAGCATCGCAAGCTAATAAAGAAGACTCTCTTATGGCACTCCATAGCCCATGTTCAAAAGCAGAATCGTAATCGTAAATTAAGTACAGTTCTTTTTCACCAACAGCTTCAAATTTTTGTTTGGCATTGCCCCCTTTGAATGCTCTTGTATCCATATCTTGGAGCATTCTGCTTTTATATACATCTACTAAAATATTCAAATATTTCAAATCAAAATGCGTTTTGGCATTGGGTTCTATGCCATTTTCAGGAAACCTCTCCGTTACCAGTTTTAACTCACCCATACCATATGACTGATATTCTTCCCAAATTTTTTGATTTTGTTGTTCCTCTTTCAGAAGATATTTCATCATTATAAAATCTTCAATAATTACACGAACAATCGAACGCCCCGAAATGGTATTGAATAAATCGTGTTCAATAATTTCAAGGAATCTCTTATATGAATATGTCGCTAGCCCCAAGAGCACCAACATCTTTTCATTTAGGGGATTTGTTATTCTGTATAAATCACCATAATACAAAAATACATTCTTTATGAAAATGGAATATTCTTCTACGATTTCTTCAGAAACATCCTTTTCATATTTCAAAATATATGGTTTACACTCAAACATAGCCCCACATTTCCTCCAAAAATCATCAGCAAAAGATCTATCCTTCTCAAAAAAAGACATTTCCATAGAACGCACTGTCGGCCTAATGGAACGCATTCGTTCGTCAGAATGATCAATTGTGGGGTATAAAGAAATATTCTCCAACACTTCCATCGGTATTCGCAAATGACCAGAGCATAAGCGATAAAACAAGACCAGAAATTTCACATCTGTTGTAAATTCAGATTGAGGATGATTCATTTTTCGAATTACAGATTCTAATACGTCCTGACATTTTACATAATCAAAATCCTCATTTGTTAAAAAATTCGATAATACAGGATATTCCGAATACGAATAAACAAGGTTTAATGGCAAAAGGTGTTCTTTTAATTCTAGATCTTCTATAATTTGATATACCGATTGCTGTATAGTTTCGTTTAAAGCAAGTATTTTTGATAAAGCAGGTTCTTCAAGATTTTGTGCAACAAGAAAAATTCTTTGCAACATCTGCATTATTTTTTGCAAGCCCTGCTTTCTGTCATCAAAGGAATCGAGCAAAAGACCAAGCCACAGATATTCAGGAACACGCTCCGTAAACCAATTACAAGGCGAAATACCTTCAATAGTATTAAATGGCGCTACGAAAATGCCATTGTGTAATTCATGACCGTTTAAAGAAACAGGATGTCTTTTATGAAATTCCATCTTCTATTTTCCATATTCCAACTGCAGATAAACTTGTATCCTCAATCTGTAAGGAAATGCACGTTGTTTTCACATAAAAAAAATCATCAAAGAAATGCGGGTATATATAGCAAAATTCATTAGATAGAATGTATTTATCCCGGCCATAAAGAAAATTGTTTTTTAAATTTTTTATATCTATATCGTTAAAATCAATGTACTTTATTAATCCCTTCTCAAATCTAAACATTTTTCTATAGATATTTTCCCTATCACAATATGGCTTATGCCATGGATTAAAAGCATTTTTATCGATTCCTTTATTGCCCATAAACTCATTAAAAAAATCTTTTTTAGATCCACAAACAACTAAAAAACATTCTGTTTGCCATTTTTGAGCCATCACTTTTAATCTCAGCAAATCATTGAAGAAACGTTGTATTTCTTTTCCTGTTTTTGTGTAATCTGGCTGAACATATTTAAATTCAAAATAATTGGAACAGCCATTTCTCTCGAAAAACAAGTCAAATTTTCTTTGCTTAAATGCATCTATGTTTTTTTCTAGCACAACCTCCCCCGAATATTGTGCCAAATAGTCACTTATAGGCATTCTAACAGATGACTCCGATAAAATATACTCTTTGTTCACAGCTATATAATAATCAAGCCATGCCTTTGTCACATGCGCTAAATCATTTATTTCAAAAGCTTTACTTGTCCGTTCTCTAACAATACCCACAAACAACCTCAAATATTAATGTAGTTCAGATTATTCAACCCGATAATTACAATTCTGACCCACGGATTATTTAATTCCACAAACGCATTATACGAATTATTGTTAACTAAATGATAAACAACATTGTCAAGCAATGGCTTAGGATTTGCTATTTGTGGATTTGCAAATATTACAAACAAATGAGCATTTCCAAATGCCGTCTGTAAAGGTTGTTGATAAACGGCATATCCATCAGGATCAAAATCATAGTGAAGATTATTTATTCCCAAAATTACAACTTTTAACCATGGATTATCAAGCCATTCCTCAACATAAGCATTATATGAATTATCATTAACATAGTTCTGTATAGCATAATCCACCGCAGGCAATGGATTTGGGTTATACGGCGTTTCTGAGAAAACTGCTATAAAAGCTTGCCCCTGATCGACATTCTCTAATTGTTGCTCAAAAAACTGCATTTTTATTCCTTTTAGAAAAAATGGACCTTATTTATTATTATCACTGTTTAAGCATTCATGAAGAGTCCGTCACAAATCTTCTTCAACTTCATATTTTCTAGGCATCCATTCAAACACCATTCAACCAATCTCTCCCATCTTAATGTTATATCCAAACATTGCTTTTTCTCGCACAACCAATTTCTTTACTGTAAATCAATGCACATAACATAGGTAGAATTCTGACATTCTAATTCATTTCTATCATTTAGTGTGAAATTCTTGCTCAAATCATCAAGACTTTGTTTTATACCAAATCTTTTTTCTAACACTCCAAGTTTATACACGGCATTCTTTGATGGGTTTCTTTTTTTCGCTATAATTGAATTATATGTGTAATTCCCCAAAATGTCGCACATCTGTACAATAAAAGAATTTTGGTCTTTTAATGGTTTAAAATCTTGTATTCTGATTTTCTTCTCTTGTCGAAAATACACACGAATCGGATGAAGAAATGTGTTTAAAAGAGAATTTAATGTGCCCTGAAACGATAGCGCCTTACCATAATCAATTAAATATGTTTGCGGATTGTTCTTATTTTTTATTTTTCCAAGTAAAAACAAGATGTACCGCCGTAAATATCTAAAATATTCTCCCCATTTCATTTTATTATTATTTCTTATTATATACGCTTTCCAACTATTGCAATCCATATCTTCAATAATTTTACCAATTTGATCAGGATGAACGACGAGTGATGTGGCATTAATTTTATCACACCTGTTGCCTAAAAACCAGATCTGATGAACACATGCTAAAATATCCCTTTGCGACTGGTCATCTATTTGTTTTAATCCGGGAAACATATTTTGTGCAGCTTTATTACAGAAAAAACTTCTTGCAATATCTACCAGATAATCAGAGTTGTTTTGTTTTTTTTGTGCAGATTGAACCGCTATAAAACAGTCTAATTTTCCCTGATTTATATAATCTTCAAATTTATCCAACCACAATTCAACAAGTCGCCCTTTTTTTTGTTTACTTTTCTCCTTTATATCTACAGCATGTATTCCGTTAAAATTCGTTCCTAATAAATTTGAGTTGTTCTGATTTATTGTTTTTATGTCATTTTCATATGCTTTAATATCCACTTCTTCACCATAGATATGAACAAGCATATAAAAAGATCCATTTGACCCCTTACATTCATCAATATACATGTGTTTCATTGCATTTCCTTTATTTAATGGTTACTTGACCGTTCATGAGGAGCGGGAGGAGTTTGTCACGGAGGGCGGTGAGTTTGGCAATTTCAACGGTATTGCTTTTTATCCTTTCGAATATAGATTTCACTTTTTTGCAGTAGAGATCTATAATTTCATTGGGAGCAACAGACATGAAAGATTGTTCAATATCCAATGTGTTAATGGATTTGAAAACAGAGCCGGAGCCTTTCTTCTTGAGTTGTTCAATCAGCTGTTTTGTCAAATAGAATAGGTATTCGTATTTTTCCAAATCAAATGGTTTTAAAGCATAGCAAGATTGGTTCATCGCCATCGGCTTTCCACAGACAATAAGTTTCCCTACAGAGCCTCTTGCCGTAATGAAAATTGTTTTCGGCGGATATAGTGCCGATGCACAATTGTTTAAACCATTTTCAGTGATGCATTCCTCTGTTGACAACTGAAATACACCCCCACAATAATCCGTAGGTCCAAAAAATGGGATATCACCGTTCCAGTATTCAGGCTTCGCTTTACTTGGGGTTCCACCAGGAAGAATTTCCATCAGCGGACAAATGTTGCTTACTTCCCA
>CAJOOW010000030.1 GCA_905236375.1 uncultured Alphaproteobacteria bacterium
ACTTCTCCATTTTTTGTAGGGATGGCTAAAAAGCGATCCAGTGATTTGGGAAAAGGTGATTCGAAATTTTTGATGGGTCTCATTCCAATACTTTGGATCATTACCTTTTTTGTTGCTCCACTTCTTATCATTTTTAAGATCAGTTTTTCAGATGCGGTATTTAGGATGCCACCATTTACCGAAGTTTTTTCTATGACAAAAAGTTATCTTCTTGAGATAAAACTAAATTTCAAAAATTATATAACGGTCTTTCAAGACTCTTATTATGTTACAGCCTTCTTGAATTCAGTATTTTTATCTACCATATCAACTGTTATCTGTTTTTTTGTCGGGTTTCCAATGGCTTATGGAATTCACAATGCTCATGAAAATGTAAAATCTATTTTGTTGCTTCTTATCTCGCTCTCTTTTTGGACGTCGTTGCTTATAAGAATTTATTCATGGATGAATCTTTTGAGCGTTAATGGAATCATTAACTCATTGTTAATAAAATTTGGTTTTATATCTTCGCCGATACAATTTATTGGTACATATTATGCCGTTTGTATTGGATTGATATTTTGCTATCTTCCGTTTATGATTTTTCCAATCTACGCGGTTTTAGAAAAAATAGATAAATCTTTCATAGAATCAGCTTATGATCTTGGATGTCATCCAGCGAAAGCTTTCTGGACGATAACAGTACCGATGGCAAAACCTGGAATTATAGCCGGATCTATTATGGTTTTTGCAGCGACAAGTGGCGAATTTGTTATCCCAGAATTGCTTGGAGGCCCTGAAGCTATAACCTTTGGACGAGTGCTATGGAATGAGTTTTTTACTAATCTTGATTGGCCAATGGCATGTGCTCTATCTGTCACAATGATGTGTTGTATAATTCTTCCGATCTTCATTGTTCAACGAGAAAATAGGGTTTAGAAACTTTGATTCTTATTAACATGATTCAAAAGAATAAAGATGTTTTTTTAAGAGACTTGAGTTGTATAGTGTTTTCAGAAGACATGAACGATAATCCGTGATAGAATGTAGGAGTTCTATCTGATTATTTTGAATAATAATATGTCTGAAGAAAAGATTGATGATAAAAGCACAGTAGATAAGAAAGATAATACGGAAAAACTGCAAGCTCAAATTGATGATTTGAAAGATCAATTGCTCAGGGCAGTTGCTGAGTCACAAAATATCCAAAAAAGAGCAGAAAAGGAAAAATCAGATATTTCGAAATACAGCATATCAAGTTTTGCAAAAGATGTGTTATCGATCAGAGATAATCTTCAACTAGCTTTAAATAATGCTTCAGAGGCTTCAGATGCGATTATTAAAGGCGTTAAATTGACTATGTCTGAGATGGATAAGATTCTTGAAAGATATGGAATAAAAATGATTGACTCTCTTGATAAACCATTTGATCCTCATTTTCATCAAGCGATGGTTGAAATTGAAAGCGATAAAGAGCCAGGAATGGTTGTTCAGGTTATGCAAGAAGGATTTATGATTAATGATAGATTATTGCGTCCGGCTCTCGTTGGAGTTTCTAAAAAGTGAATTTAAAACTCTATAACACTCTTTCTGGAAAAGTCGAAGAATTTGTTCCGCTTGATGAAAACAATGTCAGGATGTATGTCTGTGGGCCGACTGTTTATGACAGGGCGCATATCGGAAATGCAAGGCCTGCAGTTGTTTTCGATATTCTTTTTAGGGTTTTAAAGAAGCTCTATAAAAAAGTCACATATGTCAGAAATATCACGGATGTTGATGACAAAATTTATAAAGCAGCGCTGGAAAAAAACATTTCTATCAAAGAACTCACTGAAGAAACAACAAAAATGTATCATGAAGATATGGCAGCTCTCGGAGTTTTGCCGGTTACTGTTGAACCAAAAGCAACTGAACATATTAAAGATATCATCGAATTCATTGAAGGCTTGATTGATAGCGGAAATGCTTATTTATCAAATGGCCATGTTTATTTCGATGTGAGCTCATTTAAAGATTATGGAAAGTTGTCGAAAAAGAATCTGGATGATTTGATTTCAGGGGCCAGGATTGAAGTTTCGGAATTTAAGAAAAATCCTCTTGATTTTGTTCTTTGGAAGCCTATTGATGAAAGATTTAATTTCGGATGGAAAAGTCCTTGGGGAATAGGACGTCCTGGATGGCATATTGAATGTTCTGTTATGTCTCGAAAATATTTGGGCGAAACATTTGATATTCACGGAGGAGGGGCTGATTTGATTTTCCCTCATCATGAAAATGAAATCGCACAATCCTGCTCTTTAAATCACAAACCAATTATGGCAAATTTTTGGATACATAATGGTCATTTGAATATCAATGGCAGCAAAATGTCGAAATCTCTTGGGAATTTCTTGACGATTAATGAACTCTTGAAAAAGTTTAATGGCGAAACATTGCGATTGGCTTTTTTGATGACTCATTATTCTGCGCCTATTAATTTTAGTTGCGATGGGTTAAATCAAGCAAATAACATCCTTTGCAGATGGTATAATTCGATCAGAAATCTAAAAATCCAACAAACTGATGAAATATTTCAGGATGTTTTCGAGGCTCTTCTCGATGATATGAACACTCCAAAAGCAATCTCGATTTTGAGTTCGAAAGTTGATGAAATAAATAAAACGCAAAATCTTGAAACTGCGAGCGTGTTTGTCAATACATGCCAAGATCTTTTGGGAATAATGAAAACTCCAGCGAATGAATGGTTTTGTGATATTTGCTCCGAAGAAAAAAAGTGGATCGAAAAGAAAA
>CAJOOW010000031.1 GCA_905236375.1 uncultured Alphaproteobacteria bacterium
ACTTCTCCATAAGACCAAGAACGTATTTCTTCTGGACTTGCTATTGAAATTCTTATAGCTCCGAAATCATTAGCCAAACCAACTTTTTCTTTAGATGTTAATTCTTTTTTAAAATCCATAGCTATCTAACTCCTATACGTTCTCTTTTTTCCGATCAACTTCGCTTTCAAATGAAACATTTAAAGCTAGTGACTTCAATTCTTTAACCAGAACATTAAATGATTCAGGAACTCCTGGATCCACTTCATTTTCGCCTCTGACGATTGATTCATAAACCTGCGTTCTTCCTCTGACATCATCTGATTTTACAGTCAACATTTCCCTTAAAATGTGAGCAGCGCCATATCCCTCAAGAGCCCAGACTTCCATTTCTCCAAATCTCTGGCCTCCAAATTGGGCTTTTCCTCCAAGAGGCTGCTGTGTTATCAAGCTATATGGACCAACAGATCTTGCATGAATCTTGTCATCAACTAAGTGATGCAACTTAAGCATATATTTGAAACCAACAGTTACTTTTCGATCAAATGGCTCTCCTGTCCGTCCATCATAGACTGTTACTTGGCCAGATTTATCCAATCCCGCTTTTTCAAGATGTGATTCGATATCATTCAAATTAGCTCCATCAAATACAGGACTTGCAACAGGAACTCCTTTTCCAAGATTTTCTGCCAATTCGACAAATTCTTCATCATTTAAAGCATGCAAATCTTTGATATCATCGGGATCAGTGTAGATGCTGATAACTTTGTCTTTGAGTTGATCCAAGCTTGCCTCATTTGCTCTATATTCATCAAGCAATTTTTGGATTTGTAATCCAAGTCCATGAGCGGCAGCTCCAAGATGAGTTTCAAGAATTTGTCCAACATTCATTCTTGAAGGCAATCCCAAAGGATTTAGAACTATATCGAGAGGCCTTCCATCTTCTAAGTATGGCATATCTTCTATTGGCAGAATCCTTGATACAACTCCTTTGTTTCCATGCCGTCCAGCCATTTTGTCACCTGGTTGAATCTTTCTTTTATTAGCAACAAAAACCTTTACTAATTTCAAAACCCCAGCAGGTAAATCATCGCCTTTTCTTAGTTTATGAACGCTTTCCTCAAAGTTCTTTTGAACTGCCTCTATTTTTTCATCAGCTTGTTTCGCCAACGCTGAAATAACTTTTTGCGTCTTTGCATTTTTGACTACGATATTTTTTATAGAATGGAAAGACGATCCCTTCAACATTTTCTCTGTGATTTTCGATCCCTCTTTCTCTCCTTTTAATCCAGAAACTAATGTCTGACCAACAATTCGACTATATATATGGCGGTAATAAGTCTGCTCTAGTATGGACTTTTCATCGTCTCTGTCTTTTGCCAAATCATCAATTGCCTGTCTTTCAATAGCGATCGATCTCTCATCTTTTTCGACTCCACGACGCATTAATACTCGAACGTCAACGACTGTTCCAGAAATCCCAGGAGGAACTCTAAATGAACTGTCTTTAACATCTGCTGATTTTTCACCAAAAATAGCTCTTAGCAATTTTTCTTCAGGAGTCATTGGAGTTTCCCCTTTTGGTGTTACTTTTCCAACCAAAACATCTCCAGGATTAACTTCAGCCCCAACATAAACAATTCCAGATTCGTCTAGATTTCTGAGTGATTCTTCTGCAATATTCGGGATATCTCTTGTTATTTCTTCATTACCAAGTTTTGTATCCCTTGCCATAACTTCGAAGCTTTCAATATGAATTGAACTCAAAATATCGTCTCTTACCATCTTTTCAGACAAAACAATCGAGTCTTCGAAACTATAGCCATTCCAGGACATGAAACCAACAAGTAGATTTCTTCCTAGGGCCAATTCGCCGTTATCAGTTGCGGGTCCATCTGCGATGATATCTCCAGCCTCAATTAGATCTCCCGTTTTGACTAGAGGCTTTTGATTTATGCAAGTTCCCATATTCGAACATTGAAACTTTGATAAAGTGTATATATCAGCGCCAGCATTTTCATCATCAGTGACCCTGATAACTATTCTCTTAGCATCGACATAATCAACTATTCCGCCTCGTTTTGCAACGATTGACGAACCCGAATCCTGAGCAATAACAGCTTCCATTCCTGTTCCAACAAGAGGAGCTTCAGATCTTAAAAGAGGAACGGCTTGACGCTGCATGTTTGATCCCATCAAAGCACGGCTAGCATCATCATTTTCCAAAAATGGAATGAGTGATGCAGCAACAGAGACAACTTGTTTTGGAGAAACATCAGTAAAAGATATTTCACTTTTTGGCAACAAACCAACGTCTCCGGAAGATCCGGCTTTTCTTGCAATGACAAGATCTTCTGTTATATTGCCGTTTTTGTCTCTTGGAACTGCTGCTTGAGCTATTGAATATTTTCCTTCTTCGGAAGCCGTCAAATAAACTATTTCGTCAGTTACTTTGCCATCAACAACCTTTTTATATGGAGCTTCTATGAATCCATATTTGTTTATCTTAGCATATGAAGCCAAAGAGTTTATCAATCCGATATTTTGTCCTTCAGGCGTTTCTATCGGGCAAAGCCTCGAATAATGGGTCGGATGAACATCTCGAACTTCAAATCCAGCTCTTTCTCTTGATAATCCTCCAGGTCCTAATGCTGAAAGCCTTCTTTTGTGAGTTACTTCAGAGAGTGGATTGGTCTGATCCATAAATTGCGATAATTGTGACGAAACGAAGAAATCTTTAATTGCAGTTATCAAAGGTTTCGCGTTAATTAGATCACTTGGCACATAATTATCTATATCTGTTGTCGCCAGTTTTTCCCGAATTGTTCTTTCCATTCTCAACATTCCAATTCGGCATTGATTTTCTATTAATTCTCCAACTGATCTAATCCTTCTATTGCCCAAATTATCGATGTCATCTATTTCTCCCCTTCCATCTTTAACATCGAATAATAATTTCACAATCCGAATCAGATCATCTTTCTGCAGAGTTCTAACGTTATCAGGAGTATTTATTCCTAATCTATCATTTATCTTCGCTCTACCAACAGCCGATAGATCATATCGTGTCGTATCAAATAATATGCTATTTAATAGATCCTCTCCTCCAGAAACAGTTGGAGGCTCTCCTGGAACGAGTGCTCTATAGAGTTCAATAAATGCATCTTCGCGATTTACACATTTTGAATACGAAAACGTATTTAACATGTATGCGCTGGCATTCACTCCATCTATGAACAAAATGTTTATTTTCTTTAAACCAACAGAATCAATTTTTTCAAAGGTTCCTTCTGTTATCTCTTCTCCAGCCTCAAAATAAATTGCGCCGTCTTTTTCATTTATAATATCATTTGCAAAATATTTTCCAACTAGCTCTTCATTTGTCACAAAAATGTTTTTTAAGCCATCATTTTCTAGTTTATTTAAAATCCTTGGAGTCATTTTATCACCAGCTTTGGCTACTGGCTCTTTCGTCTTTGCATCAATGAGATCGCTTTCAAGCCTCACTCCTTTGTAATGATCCTTTATAAACGGAGCTGACCAACCATCTTTAACTTTTTTATATTCAACAGATTCATAGAAAGAATTTAGTATTTCTTCCTTCGACATGCCCGTAATACACTCTTCCGGAATTTCTTCTCCTGGCTTCATCGTTTTTCTGTATTCCTCTGTTTCTTTACTTTCTAAACACATAAAGAAAGTTGAGGCTAATACTTTTCTCCGCCTATCAACCCTGACATAAAGGACATCTCTGTGATCGAATTCGAAATCTATCCATGAACCTCTATATGGAATTATTCTCGCTGCAAATAAAAATTTTCCTGATGCATGTGTCTTTCCTTGGTCATGGTCTATAAAAACTCCAGGACTCCTATGCATTTGCGAAACGACAACTCTTTCTATTCCGTTAAATATAAAAGTTCCTCTGTCCGTCATTAGAGGAAATTCGCCAAGATAAACATCTTGTTCTTTTATATCTTTAACAGTTCGAGCCCCAGTATCTTGATCAACATCCCATATGACTAACCTAAATTTTCCTCGAATTGCCGAAGAATAAGTTCCACCTCTTTGCCTACATTCTATTTCTGTATATTTTGGATTATCAAATGAATAACCGCAAAATTCCAATTGAGCCTTTCCTGATGGATCTTTTATTGGAAAGAACGAATTAAATATGCCGACTAACCCGGTATTTTCCATTTTTGAGGAGGGAATTCCACATTGTAGAAACGAATCAAACGAACTCTTTTGGAGAGCAATTAAATTTGGTATTTGAGTTTTTTCTTTAACTCTTCCGAACGATTTACGGAAACGTTTGCGTCCTGTATAAGATCTGACCATGATTTACAAAACCTTCTAAAAACCAACTATAAAACAAAAAGTTCGGGGCGATTCCTTCGCCCCATTTCAATTAAAGTTATTTAATCGTGACTTTTGCTCCAGCTGCTTCAAGTTGCTTTTTGAACTTTTCCGCATCTTCTTTAGAGACACCTGACTTGACAATTTTTGGAGCTCCATCAACCAGATCTTTTGCTTCTTTTAATCCAAGATCAGGGCAGATTGCTCTGACTTCTTTAATGACATTAATCTTCGATGCTCCGCCATCTGTCAACTCAATATCAAATTCTGTCTTTTCTTCACCTGCAGCAGCTCCTCCAGCAGCAGGGCCGGCAGCGACGGCTACTGCCGCAGCAGCACTAACTCCCCACTTTTCTTCCAACATTTTTGAAAGATCAGCAGCTTCTAACACTGTCAAACTTGATAATTCTTCAACTATTTTTGCTAAATCAGCCATTTTTTATACTCCTTTTTAAAATTTAAAACTAATCATTTTTAATTAACTCTTTGCAGCAATAACTCTTGCGACTTTTACAGACGGTTCTTTAATCGTCCTAGCAATTTTAGAAGCAGCTGCTGTAAGAAGACCAATAATCTTGGCTCTGAGTTCATCAACAGAAGGCAGCGACGCGAGCGCTTTTATAGTTTCAACGCCAACTGCCTTTCCATCCATGACTCCACCTAAAATTGTCAACTTCTCATTCGCTTTTGCAAATTCTGAAATCGCTTTTGCTAATCCAACTGGGTTATTCGAATAAGCCAAACCGGTTGGTCCTTCGAGATACTGCTCAATCGGATCTAACACTGAGTCCTTTATTGCTATACGAGCTAATGTATTTTTAAGAATCTTAAGATTTGCTTCCGCTTTATGCATATCTTTACGAAGTTTTGTGATCTCTTCAACAGTTATCCCAGGCTGTCTATTTACAGCTATAACTATCGAAGAATTCATCAATTCATCTCTTACATGCGATACGAAAGACTCTTTCTCTTGTCTTAACATACCTTTTCTCCTCATATATACCACACTTACAGAAGGAGTACAAAATACCACTTCTGTCTATTGCAGGCGGCTCTCATTGCCTTTATTTCGTTTCCGAAACCTACAGTCTTTGACAACGTCCGACTTTCGTTGAACGCTTTTTCACGGAACTTTTATAAAATTCCGCAAAACTCTCTAATCTAACGTGAAAGTTACCCCAATTCCCATTGTTGAACTTAAAGTCATCTTTTTGAGATAATTTCCTTTTGCTCCAACAGGTTTTGACTTAACAACCGCATCTATCAATGCTTTCACATTTTCCGCAATCGCTTCGCTTTTAAAACTAGCTTTTCCTATTCCAGCATGAACGATTCCACTCTTTTCGGATCTGTATTCTATTTGTCCACCTTTAACATTGGTTATTGCAGTAGCAACATCCATAGTTACAGTTCCGAGTTTTGGATTTGGCATAAGCCCTTTTGGACCTAAAATTTTTCCAACTCTTCCAACAAGTCCCATCATATCTGGAGTAGCAATGCATCGGTCGAAATGAGCTTCTCCTTTTTGAATCATCTCAATAAGGTCTTCTCCTCCGACTATATCAGCGCCAGCCTTTTTTGCTTCTTCTGCTTTTTGATCTTTTGCAAAAACAGCAACACGATATGTCTTTCCTGTCCCATTTGGAAGAGTTACGACATTTCTAACAGCTTGATCTTGCTTTGATCCATCAATTCCGAGCATTATGCTGACGTCAATCGTTTCATCAAACTTCGCATTCGCAGATTTCTTTACGAGCTCAATTGATTCTTTTAAAGAATAAACTTTGGTTAAATCTAAATCTTTTTTTAGATTAGCAATACGCTTTCCCATTTTTGCCATCTTACTAACCCTCCACAACTTCAATACCCATCGACTTCGCAGAGCCAATGATCATTTGAGCAGCTGCTTCAACAGTATTCGCATTCAAATCTTGCATCTTCTGTTTAGCAATTTCGTTAACTTGTGACATCTTAATTTTTGCAACAGCAGGCGTGATGCCTGTTTTTTGAGATCCGCTCGTTATTTTGGCTGCTTTCTTTATATAATAGGTCGCAGGAGGCGTCTTCATAACGTATGTAAAGCTCTTATCAG
>CAJOOW010000032.1 GCA_905236375.1 uncultured Alphaproteobacteria bacterium
ATAAAGGCATTAAGGAAATGCGTATATCTGCAAGTTGGTTAAGAAACCTAGACGACAACCCTCAGAGAGCTTTGATAAACCAAAAAAATGCGGTGCTCTATGACAAACAATGGGAAGATGAATGTAGAGACAATGCTCCTATTTTGTATGCGCGAATATCAAAAGATATAAATGTGAATGACGATTCAGAAGGGCATCTACAATACATATTTTGTTTGTTAAGAACCCAAAAAGTCGCTTTTGTTTCTTCTGACTTTGTTCAAAAGACAAAAGAAAAAATAGTATCCATCCTTTCCGATAAATCATGGAAGATTTTTACTCCAGATTCTTATATTAATCATTCAAATAAAAGTTTTGATTTTGTAATTTATGATGATTGTGTTTCAACAAAAGAAGAAATGCAAAATGAAGAGTTTGATAAACTTCGGAGATATTCTTCATTAAACATCTTCAGATTATCAGATTTAGGGTGTGCGACAGACAATATGTTAGAGATCAAGAATGTCATAGTGAAAGGTGTTGAATTTGAAGCCCTTTCTACAATTCTTGATACAACATTAGCATTATTATACAAAAATCGAGCCAATTGGGACGGAAAAGAAATGATTCTCATTCATGATGCCAGAACAGAACAAAACTTTAAAAGTTTAAAGGAAAAGGAACGCAAGAAATTGATGGATAAGATTACGTTTTCGGAGAATCCCCAAACAAAATATCGATATGTTACTCATCTTGAAGAAAAAAATGAATTTAAAGAATATGTAATAGACAAAAAGTGTGATAATTCATTACACTTTGATTTTAGTGAAGGAATAACTGGAAACAATTCAACAGACAGATTAATAAGAACAGAGATCTTATCAGAAGAGTGGTTCTATAAGCATTTGTATTGTATGAAGAAAAAGATAGCGATATTTGATGAACGAATTTTCTCAAAGGTATATGCATTGGAAGAAGCTGATTTTTTGTTGAATAAGATTCCAAATTATCGGAGTTACAATGGAAAAGAACTGTCAGACAATGATCTGATTACTTCTGCGGATAGGAGCGCAGCAATTAACATCTTACCCAAGAGTAAAGACACTATTAACAGCTACAGACATTACAAAGGGTTGGAAAGATTCTTTAACAAGGCACAATATAACCCAATAACAGGTAGTAGTCTTACAAAAGTAGAAACAAGAAACCATTTGGGGGCAACATTCGCAAACAAAGGAGTATTTGTTTTTTCGTTGATTAGAAACATTGAAGATCCTTCATCTTTTAATCTTTATGGTTATAATGAGAATTCAGAACTGACATATTTCTCAGAATGTAAAAAGTACGCAAAAATATCATGGAATGATAATACAGGTTTATCTATTGCCCCTTACGATAATGTTGATTGGGAAGTTTTGCATGGGTTTGACAATATTTCTATCCATCAAGGATTACTAGATAAATTGTATGATGTTTTTGATCTCAAAAGAGAAAACTGTGTTCAGCAAAAGCAACAAAAAGAAGAATTAACTCGTAAATTTTGGGAATTCTTTGTTGGTGGTGATGATAGAATTATTAGTTTCGCAGATGAAGAGGATAATCTTCTTACTCATTATTTTCTCCCAGGAATGGCAATTCATTCAGGGAGGTCGAAACCCAGTAAGCTTGATATGCCCCAACAACTTCCCTTTATACAGTATTCTGCAATTGAACAAGCCGTTCTTGATTGCAAATTTTCATTGGTAGAACTTCTAAATTCCGCAAGATATGAGTAAAAATGTTATTGTGTTTTCGACGTATTACATTTACCCTATTTATCAGGATAAATTATTTAACGAAAAAACTAGTGAGGCTCCCAAAATCGGTGAATTTCTGAAGAAATTTTTTGTGAAGCGATTGAAGGAAGATAAAGAGGATACTGTGTGGGCTCATCTTTTGGATTATTTGAATGAAGAACAAAAACAAAAAATCGAGCAAGATGTTGAATCCGCGAGAAGAAAAGAAATTGAGCTGATAGAAAGTAAAATCAAAGAAGAAGTAAACATTGTCAATCAATCCTTGCAAGAAGAAAAGCGTATCTATCCTGATAAGATAGACGATGCTGATTTTGAATGTTGGATTGATGATTTGGATATAAACGACAATAGTTCTAAAAGGATTAAGGATTTATACCAACAATGGTTTGATTTAATCAGCAATGATGAAGATTACAAGGACTCTTTTTTGAAGAATATAGACCTTAATGATTGCGCTATAAATAACGAAGGAGATCAAGAAGTATATGATATATATTTATCAAGTGCAGAAATTCCAGAAGGCAAACCATACCCATGGCTGTATTATCGCATGTCGTATTACGAATTAAAAAGTTCAAATAGTGATGTAGCTGTATACGCAGTTTGGCCAATAGACCGCCCATCATCGCCTATACAAGATGGAGACGATGACAACATGATTAGTTGCGAATGGATAGACGTACTTAAGAATCAATTCCTTTCACTTAATAATGATTGCGAGACAATCTACCTCTGTTTGCATGGAAAGGATATATATAACTCAAATTCGGATTCAGGAAAGACTATTATTTATAAACTTTATGGTCCAAATTTGGAAAAGAAGGTAAATGTTGTCGTGATTCTATTTCAACACCCCAAACCTATTGGAAGCGATCTGCTTTCTAATGGGAAGAAGAACTCGGATGAAGTTAAAGATTTTATCGAGAAAGAGACACTTAAATTGGGATTAGTCAAATTGAAATCGACCGTATCACCAAGTAGTATAAAGAAAACAAAAGAATTGCTACAATTTTACAGTAAATATAGTTTTTGTAAGGAAAAAATAAAAAATGCACTTGAAAAGTTGGATGAATACGAGGCATGCCAAGTTGAAGGAGAACATTTTCAAAAAGGAAGAGAGCTAAAAAGAACTATTGAGGATATTAAAAAGGATCTATAAATTATGAATAATATTCGAATTGCCATAACTAAAAAAAAGGATGGGGCATCTGGGTGGTATTACAAAATTGTTGAAAATCAAGATAATACTGACACCATTAAAAACATGATTGATTCTCAAGTGCCCAATGATGTCTTAGAATTTGATGATAAAATTAGGGACTCTATCCAGCTTCGTATTGTCTGGCATGATGCGATTGCTTTGGGTGAAGAAGAAATAAAAAAATTTAAGGAACATTTTGCGCAAAATTATTTAATTGAGAAAGACATTGTGAAATATCCAATTATACATTTCCTTGAAGAATCAAATATTGAAGAAAATGGAAAAATATTAGAATATTTGTATTGTGATGGAGAGTTAAGTCCCAACAAAGACAGTAATAGCATTCCTCGTTTCTTTTCAATTTTAGATAGTAGTATTTGGAATTTCTTAGTCCCCTTAGGTGATTATTGTAACTCTGAGAAAAGTTTTAATTATGTATGGCTAGACGCATTAAAAAAAGCACTTGAAAGTATTTCTGCTAATTATCAAAGGTGTGTTTATAGCCTTGAAATAGCAAGTGAATATGCTGACTTGAATGCGAGGCTTACAGGGGAGTCCTTCTTGAATGGTGCTCATAGCGCAAAAGTCTCTCCATTTATTTTTCACTCAGAAAGTGAAATAAGGCAATTAATACACAAAGAATTTGAAACCCCTCTTGGTGGAAGTTTGTCAGAATCGAGTCTACAGCGTATAAAAAAGCATAATTGGCGAATACTATTAGTTGATGATAAATCTGAGGATTTATTAACAGGCATTAATGGTATGACAGGTGTGACGAAATTGTCAATTATTAAATCCCTGTTGGAGCAGCAATTTAATGGAATGGGAATAGAGTCAAGTAAGTTTGACAAGGCTTACTCAAACTGCAATGAAGAAAACAATCCTGTAAATAATACTATTCTTGTTGAATATGCAGAAAATGTAAAAGATGCAGAAAATGCTCTCAGAAGTAAAAAGTATGATATCATCCTTCTAGACTATTTGCTTGAAAAAGATGGAAAGGTAGAATATGGATATCAGTTGCTAGAAAAAATATATGAGTTCCAAACCGCAAAATCCATCGCTGATGGTTTAGTTATTCATGAAGGAAAGGATAAATTAGCTAGTATTATAGATTCTATTTTTTCTGGGGAGCAACAACTTCCTAGGCATTATGAATTGGTGAAATATATTAAAAATAATAGTTCAAAAATTAATGTATTATATCAAAAGAAGAAAAACGAATTAATAGATAAGAATGATGGTGATTTGTGGTATCTGGTCTTAAATGAGCAATTTAAAAATGATGAATATAAGATAGGACCACATGGAAAAGTTTTTTTTATTTTTATATCGGCTTATTCTTCTGCTGTCTATGAGCGGTTACTTGCCCAAGGATTAAATCAAAGTGAGGACTATTGGTATATTAGTGTGGGGGCATGTCCGACAAATACTCCTCAGCTTTTTCTTTACAATCTTATAAAATTGATGGATAAACGAATGGAAGATTCTGGAATATTGAAGTTATCCTCTGATTCCATATATAAACTCATATACAAAATTTATCGTCGTAAAGAAGATGACTCCAAGAGAGAATCTGTACGTAAAAGAGCCAATGCCTATTACCAAAAAGTATTGAGTCTACAATATCATTATCGAAGCATGTTACGGGATGTTGAGATACCATTTGGCAACAACAGCAGCACATTCGATACAAAAGGATCTGTTTTAATGACAGATTTTATCCAAAAAAAAATCAACCTTGGTGGTATGTTGGAGCATTTGACTCAACTTGTCCATCTTACGGCATTTGGCACAATTCGACAATGGAATGAAATGTGGGAGGAGTATATTTATTTTAAGGCTCTGTTCGAAAAGCAATTGGATGAAGTTAGTCTTGACGATTTTAATTCGTTATGTCAAAACATTGAGAATTACATTCTAGACCTGAAATCCCAACAGCAATGAACTACGGACGATATTTTCGATTGAATCAAGCATTATCAAAGGTTGGAAGTGGAGTTGCCATTTACGACTATGTTGACTTGCCTGCATATTTTGGACCTTCGGTGGATAATCCAATGTCG
>CAJOOW010000033.1 GCA_905236375.1 uncultured Alphaproteobacteria bacterium
AAAGGTGGAGGGATACGGATATCATATCACGATCCGTCCTGGTCCGTATACAGGCCCTATGGGTGTTGATTTTGATGGAAACTTTGTAATGTTTGACGCAAATCTTTTTGACGAAAATGATCCTTTCCGAAATGCCCCCCAAGAGGTGATTTTTGAGGATCTTTCTTTTGATTCCATTAAAGATAGCCGATTTAGAGAAAACCTATTAAAGAGAATAATAAAAAAAATATTGAAAATTTTTCAATAAAAAAGCATTTTTTGAAAAATGAATGAAGCCGAAAGAACGGGCGTTTTTTTCGCTAAATTTAAAGAAACAACACATTTGAGCCCCAATTAGGGATATTGCATACGCTGTATTCTATTTGTAAAAATGTATAATTAAACAAAAAGAGGCTTATATGGACGAAAAACTGGAAAACTTGATAAGAAACAAAATTGCAACAGATAGAAAGCTCGCTGCTAAAATAGCATGTGAAGACTTTTGGCTTGCCAAAGGGCAAGAAGTCCTCAGAAAATACCAGGCTTACTCTATAAGTCCAGAACTTCTAAACAGTCTCATTGAAAAATCTTCTACTAAAGAAGGATTTCAAGAAATCAAGAATTCTCAAGATTCTGCAATTATAGAAATTAGAGAATTGATTTTTTCAATCGTTGCTTATTGTGATACGAATGCCAGCGATAAGAAGAAATACAATAAATATGAAGACTATCGTGTAATTGCAAAAGCCGGCATTTATCAAAATAGTTGGACAAAATTCTTATTACAGTATAAAAAGAATAAAGATGACGTTTCTGAATCTGCATTGAACGCCATCGAATATTTAGATCAGCCAACAATACATTTTGGAAATATAAGCGAGAAACATCGTAAACAGATCGCAGAAAAAATTTTCAAGGTTGCTTACGAAAGAAGCTCTTTTTTTGATTCCGCAAAGAAATTCTTTGAACCATTTGATATCAAATGCAATAATCCGGATAACCTAGGTACAGTTTTCGGACAAATTTTATACGATGACGAAATAGCGAAATATTGGATGGAGAACGAAGCCTCTCTTGATGATTCAGATGCCGTTCACTATTGGGTTTATTCTCCTGGAGCAAAAGCAGCAAATTGGGCAAACGACAAGAAAAATAGTGAAATGTCCATCGGTTATAATAAAATTGTTGACTGGAATACCCTAAAAAGCAAGGAAGAGTACCGAACTGCTTTGCAAAAATACCATAGTGATACTTCATCTCACAAAAATGACGTTCATGGCTTTTGGCAATTTGTAAACGATATGAAAATAGGTGATGTTGTTTATGCAAAAGATGGTGTATCAAAAGTCATTGGCCGTGGCGTTGTTCAAGGTAATTACCAATATGATGCGAATAAAGAATCATATTGTTGTAGTCGAAAAGTGCTATGGACACATGTCGATTGTAATTATGAATTGAAAGATGACGGCGCGTTTTGTATGAAAATGCTTACAAACATCACAAAATATTCTGGAACTATAAAAGAATTAGAGGCTTTTTTTGAAGTAGATAATCCTAGACTTCTTGTCGAACCGCCACCATCGCCCCCCTCTAGTTATTCTAAAGAAGATTTCTTAGAAGAAATTTTTATGGATGAATCAAGCTACGATTCACTTGCTGGCTTGCTAAAGAGAAAAAAGAATATCATTCTACAAGGAGCTCCTGGAGTCGGAAAAACATTCATGGCAAAGCGCCTGGCATACTCCATAATAGGGCAAATAGATAAGTCTAGGGTAAAAATGATTCAATTCCACCAAAGTTACAGTTATGAAGACTTCATAATGGGCTATCGTCCTGATGGAAATGGATTCAAGTTAAAACGCGGACCGTTCTATGAATTTTGCAATGTAGCGGCAGAAGATTCGGAAAGCAACTATTTCTTTATCATCGACGAAATAAATCGAGGAAATATCAGTAAAATTTTCGGCGAACTATTCATGCTTATCGAAAATGATAAACGTGGCCAGCAAATACGTTTGCTATATGAAGATGAATTATTCTCCGTTCCTCCCAATTTATACATCATTGGCCTCATGAATACTGCAGATCGCAGCATTGCAATGATTGACTATGCTTTACGCCGTCGTTTCTCGTTCTTTAACGTTAAACCGGCATTTGATTCAGTGCAATTCGAAAGCAAGCGTGAAAGTGCAGAAAGCGAGAAATACGACAGTCTTATTGAATGTGTAAAGAATCTCAATAAGGAAATCGCCGCCGATGATTCTCTTGGTGAAGGATTTTGCATAGGTCATAGCTATTTCTGTTTTGACGAAAATGAAACCATCGATAACGAATGGCTAAAATCCGTTGTTGAATATGATGTCATTCCGCTCTTGAAAGAATATTGGTTTGACGAACCAGAAAAAGTGAAGAACTGGAGCGATAAACTCAGAGCATTGATTCAATGATTCTCGTAAAGAACATATATCATATGCTTTCGTACGCCTTTCGTTGCTTGAAGGAAGGCGCATTTAATGCGTTATCCGATGAAACAGAATCTTTCGATAACATAGACAACCTATATGCTGAAATTCTGATTCTCGGAGTGACAGTTCAAATAAAGCGTGGATTGCTAAGGGATTATATCGATGTAACGGAATCCCTTAAATGTCCTCATGGCAAAATTGAACTTTCAGAATCCATTAAAAACATAACTTCGCAAAAAAGAGAGCTAGTATGTTCTTTTCAAGAATATACCGAAAACGCCCTGTTGAATAGAATCCTAAAACAGACATTCGTGCTTCTTTTGAAAAGCAAAGATGTTTCCCATGAACGCAAGAAAAAAATTCATAAGCTACTGACCTACTTTTCTTGCGTAGAGCCAACAGATTTACGGTTTGTTGATTGGAACATCCATTTTAATCGTTGCAATGCAACTTACCAAATGCTAATATACATTTGCCATTGGATATATGATGAGTGGCTTATAAATCATAATCAAAAAACAGGCACAAAGCGTTCTTTTGAGGACGATCAAAAAATGAGCCGCCTATACGAGAAATTTGTACTTGAATATTTTCGCCGTGAACATCCGGAACTGAACGCGAATGCTCCGCATTTAAGTTGGCAATTAGACGACTCAATTGATAAAATGTTGCCAATTATGAAAACAGACGTGACTCTCGAAAAAGAAAACCGAATACTGATCATTGACACCAAATACTACAACAGCATGTTGCAAAGCACCTACAATTCTAACAGTCAACATTCACACAACATGTATCAAATTTTTACCTATGTAAAGAACTTGGCGTACGAGACACAAACGGCCAACAAAATCGTTTCGGGAATGCTTCTTTATGCCAAGACAAACGAGGTCATTTCACCAGACCAAAACTACAAAATGAGCGGCAACAGGATCAGCGTAAAGAGTCTAGATTTGAACAAAGATTTTACTGAAATCCGTAGGCAATTAGATGGAATTGCCGCGATTGTATAGATAAAAGTATCATACAGAAGCTTTGCAGAATGCTTTTGATGATTTAGACAGATTGCTTAACAGTTAATATTCTGTCATGATTTAAAAGCCCCAACGGAGTGTGATTCCGTCAGGGCTGCTTCAATCCAAAACACTATAAGAAAGAAAAGGTCTTTTTAGGCGGTGGCGAGAGTCTTGCCGAGTTCCTGGCAGGCGGCCTTGCCGGCGTCATCGGGGGCGTTCTCGATGGCGAGCGGATCTGCCACAAGCACGAGCCCAGCGGCTTCGGCGTCGGCCTTCCACGGATTCATCCATTCGCCGCCACCCCAGCCGTAAGAGCCGAATAGGGCGACTTTCTTGCCGTTAAGAGCGGGCTTGACGGCTTCGTAGAAGGGCTGGAATTCGGAATCTTCGAGTTCCTCGGCGCCCATGGCGGGGCAACCCAGCGCATAGCGGGCGTATTCGCTCAGCTGTCCCTGCGAAAAGTCCGAGACGCTGAACACGTCGGCTTCGGCACCTGCTGCTTTGGCACCTTCGGCAACGTATTTTGCCATCATTTCGGTGTTACCTGTTCCGCTCCAGTAGATTACTGCAACTTTTTCCATTGTGATTCTCCTAGGTGAAAT
>CAJOOW010000034.1 GCA_905236375.1 uncultured Alphaproteobacteria bacterium
CAACTGAAAAAGCCGACTTAGCGAAACATCCTGAAATCATCGGTTCATCTTCAAATGTCGTCGTCTTGGCAACACCAACTGAATCGACTGATCCAATCAAGATATCGCAAACGGGCTCGACTCCTTTGACGGTAAACGCAGCCTTTGCAAATGACACAACGGACGCTAACTTAAAACCTCGAGACCTTGAAATCTCTGGAAAAGTCAACCTCGCCGGCGATCTTTCGAAGTTCACAAACGGAAAACTTAAAATAACAAACTCCAAGTTCGAGTTCAAAACCAAAAAATCCTTGCCACAAAACGTCGAATGCACAGATTCCGTCGTGAAACTTCCAAGAGGCGCAGACATAACGGGTAGAATCGCCGCAAAAGGACGCAGCCGCCTCGAAATCAGATGCAACCACATCCGCTCCGGCGCCAGAATCTCATTCAAATAAACAAACACCAGGCTCCTTGCGAAAAACTAGGAGCTCTAAAAATTAGAAATCCTTCTCATTGAGAATCTTGTTTAGTTCTGATATCATGGGGGTAACTACAAGATTTCCGTGATGATTAAGCTATGAGTAACATTCGAAACTTTTCTATAATTGCTCATATTGATCATGGAAAATCGACTCTGGCAGACAGAATAATTGAACTTTGTGGCGGATTAGAAAAAAGGGAAATGAAAGATCAGATTCTCGATTCAATGGATATTGAAAGGGAAAGAGGAATAACTATTAAAGCCCAAACAGTCAGATTGAAATACAAAGCAAAAGACGGAAATGAATATATTTTGAATTTGATAGATACTCCAGGCCACGTTGATTTTGCTTATGAAGTCAGTCGATCGCTAACGGCTTGTGAGGGATCGGTTCTGGTTGTTGATGCTTCTCAAGGAGTTGAAGCACAAACTTTGGCTAATGTTTATCATGCAATCGATGCTAATCATGAAATTGTTGTTGTTTTAAATAAGGTCGATTTGCCAGCTGCTGATGTTGAAGGTGTAAAGCGTCAAATTGAAGAGGTCATAGGCCTTGATACAACTGACGCGATTGCTATCTCAGCTAAAAGCGGATTAGGAGTTGAAGATGTTCTTGAAGCGATTGTTAACAAACTTCCAGCGCCAAGAGATTCGATTTCAGACAAACTTTGCGCGTTGTTAGTAGATAGCTGGTATGACCAATATCTTGGAGTTGTTATATTAGTTCGCGTTTTCGATGGCGAAATTAAGCCAGGAATGAAAATAAAAATGATGGCAACAGGAGCGAATTATGTCATAGATGAAGTTGGATATTTTCTTCCAAAGAAAGCGAGAACTGAAAAATTATCAGCTGGAGAAGTTGGTTTCATAACGGCAAGCATTAAAGATATCTCAGATTGCCAAGTTGGGGATACGATAACTGAAGAGAAAAATCCATGCGATGTCGCCCTAAAAGGTTTCAAACCTTCAGTTCCGGTCGTTTTTTGCGGGATTTTCCCAGTTGATGCTTCTGATTTTGAAAAATTAAAAGAAAGCCTTCAAAAATTGCACTTAAACGATTCGAGTTTTAGCTATGAAATGGAAACTTCTGCTGCTTTGGGTTTTGGATTCCGCTGTGGTTTTTTGGGGCTTCTTCATTTAGAGATTATAGAAGAAAGATTGGAGAGAGAATTCAATTTGGATATTATCATGACTTCTCCTAGCGTTATTTATCATATTTATATGACAAATGGAGAGGTTATCGATCTTCATAATCCAGCTGAAATGCCTGAGATTGTCAAAATAGATAAAATCGAAGAGCCGTGGATAAAAGCTACGATCATTGTTCCTGAAAGTTATCTTGGCGCTGTTTTAGCGTTATGTGAAGATAAAAGAGGAGAACAGATCGATATGCAATTTATGGGAGATCGAGCTATTGTTAATTATCATCTTCCTCTAAATGAAGTTGTTTTTGATTTTTATGATAAATTGAAATCATCAACGAAAGGATATGCCTCATTTGACTATGAAACAACAGGATATCGTGAAGGTGATCTTGTTAAAGTTTCGATTTTAGTCAATGGAGAGCCGGTTGACGCATTGTCGATGATTATTCATAAAACAAAAGCAGAAAAGCGAGGTAGGGCGCTTTGTGTAAAATTAAAAGATCTCATTCCAAAGCAATTGTTTAAGATCGCAATTCAGGCAGCAATTGGCGGAAAAATCATAGCTCGAGAAACTGTTTCAGCATTTAGAAAAGATGTTTTAGCGAAATGTTATGGCGGAGACATAACAAGAAAACGTAAACTTCTCGATAAGCAAAAAGAGGGAAAAAAGAGAATGC
>CAJOOW010000035.1 GCA_905236375.1 uncultured Alphaproteobacteria bacterium
CATATCAATTAATTTGCTAAGCCCGCCATGTTGGAATTGTTCTAAAGACAAAAATGGCAATGTGCCAATAGCAGCTACCAGTATTGCGGCTTTTGGTGCTCCGCATTTATTAACTTTTCCGAAGATTTCTGGAAATAAACCATCTTTATAAGCTCCATATGCAATTTGTCCACTTGTTAATGTCCAAGCGTTTAAAGTCCCTATGCAAACAATAATTGCCATTATGGAAATAGCAATATCGCTATAGTGTGAAAAAATAGAACTCATCACGACGGCATATGGCGCTGTGGTTTCTTCAAGTTTTTCAAATCCGACAACTCCTGTTATGGATATTGTGTTCATCAAATAAATCATAGCGACAGTTGAAGTTCCTATGATTATTGCTCTTGGAATAGTTTTTTTCGGATCTTTTACATTTTCAGCAGGAGTCGTTGCGGTTTCTACTCCAATAAATCCCCAAAATGTTAAAAGGGCTGTTTGTGCAATTGTTGTCATAGTTTCGCCTTTATCAACGACTTCCCTTATCGAAATTTTAAAAAATGAAGGATCAAAAAACATGAAGAAAACAACAGGAAGAAATAATAATGGCAAAATCTTCATTGCAGTTAAAACTGTCTCAATCCTTCCTGAAAACTTCATCCCAACAATGTTTATACAGGATATAGAAAACAGGATTATTGCTTCTATTATAAGAGTTTCAGTTGGCGATAGTTTTCCAGTTATAATGGTTAAATATCCAACAAAAGTTACAAGCAAAATTGAATTGCTTGACCATGATATTATCCAATAAATCCATGCCGTGAAAAATCCAGCGACTCTTCCAAAAGCTTCTGATACATAAACATGTGGCCCGCCACTCTTTGGTAAATGAGCCGACAGATCTGAAAACAACAAGGCTAATGTGATTGCTCCTCCGACTGAAACAATCCATCCTAAAAGCCCAATAGTTTTAAATGGAGCAAGCTGAGATGGAAGAACAAAAGCAGCAGAGCCAAGTTGGCTCCCGATAACAATTGAAACAAGAGCTATAAACCCTAATTCTTTACTTCGCGACATAAAAATTAATTCCTCTTTGGATGACTATAGATTCTCAAAATCTTGTTTTGGTGTTTAAAAATCTCTTTTGCTGAAGCTTTCACATCATCAAATTTAATGCTGTTTAAAATATCTTTTATTTCGTTCAGATCATCTAGCTTATAGCCATTCATTATGTGCTCTATTATAAACATTCCCATATTTTGAGGATTATCTGACAGCATATCAATTCGATCCGTAATCTTTTGCTTTTCTTTTTCAAAAAGTTCTTTTGTTAAATGTTTATCCGCATATTCTGCAATTATTTTGTTTATTTCTGATTCAACATCTGAATCTGTTTGATTTTCTTTAAAGACAGTAGCAATATTGATCCTTCCTTTATCGACCGCTCTTATATCCATTAATGAATCAACGTTATAAGCGATTTGTCTTTTGTCGACTATATTTTGATACAATATCGAACTCATCCCCGAACCCAAAATGCCAGCAGCAATTTCAACAGTCATCAGCTTTTTTAGGTTATCAAATAGCTTTCTATTAAGCTGATAAATTAAATTCAAATTATGAACTGATATGTTTGAAGCTTCATGCTCTATTGTGTGTTTTAGACCTGTTTCTTCAGGATCAATAACTCTATTCCTTTTATTATCCGAACCTTTCTTGATTTTCCCGAAATATTTTTTAACTTTTGGCAACGCTTCTTCCATCGTTATATCGCCAACTAATAACACAAAAGCATTGTTCGGTTTATAGAACTTTTTATAGTGAGCTTTCACTTCCTTTTCATTGCAAGCACTGATCTGATCCATATAGCCAATGATTGGATAAGAATAATTTGAAAACAGATATATTGCTTTCCAAGAAGCTTCTTCCATGTGGTTTATCAAAGGATTTGATTCAGTTCGCATTTTTCTTTCTTCTTTTATGACTTCTTTTTCACTGGCGAGTGCTTTCTTATCCAACTTCAAATTTTGCATTCTATCAGCTTCAATTTGAAGGTCAACGTCAAGAAATGATTTTTGAGAGGTGTGGATATAGACGGTTATATCATAGCTCGTGAAAGCATTAGAATATTTGTTATAAAGAAAAACAGTTTTGTTAGTTTCATCTCCCGAAATATTCTTTGTTCCTTTAAACATCATATGCTCAAGGACGTGAGAAATCCCGACAACATTTCTTGGATCATCAGCAGAACCAACGAAATATCCAACGCTTGCGAAGACAACGCCTTTCGATTTCGTATTTAAAACGATAACTTTTAATCCGTTGTCTAGGGTTGCTTCTTCAATATTCAACTTATCTGAGGCTTTTGCAAAGCTAGTAACTAAAGAGATAATCAAAAATATTTTTCTTATTATTTTCATTTATCTTGACTCCTTTTTTGTATCTTTTCCTTCAACTTTATTCCCACAATCAACAAAGATAATGTTATCAGGATTAAAGATTTTCTTAATCGCTTCATTGACTTCTTTTAGTGTCAATTTTTTGAAATTGTCTAAATATGAATTAATTTTGTCAATTCCAACTTCCTGGCCTCTGAGAGTTGAAACGAAATTCAAAATCGAATGCATGCTATCAAATGCATTTCCAGCAAAGCGCCGGATCATATATTGTTGCAATTCATCTTTAGTGATTCCGTTTTCTATAATCTTTCTGCACTCTTCTTTGACTTTTTCAATTACTTTTTCAACATTTTCTGGTCTTGTCGCAGCAATTCCTTCTATATAAGCCTGCAAATCTGAATCAACAGTTTTTGTTCCGATTCCATAAACCAATCCTGATTTTTCACGAACAGCAATTCCAAGCCTTGAAACGATCCCGGCATTTCCAAATGCATCAATTGCAATTAATGCAGCGAAACGATCGGAAGCATTTCTTAAAACTCCAGGCATTGCAAACATGATAGTTGATTGAGGATTATCAAGCTCAACATGTTCGTGAGTTCCTTTTTGCGCTAGTTCTGATTTTTGCTCAACTTTTTGAGAGTCTATTCCAGTTTTTGCTTTTTTCAAACTCGAAATTAAATTTTCAAACTTCGCTTTGATTTTCTCTTGATCGATTGCAGAAACTATTGTTACATTAAGATCTTTTGGATTAAACAACTTTTTATAAAGATTATCGATATCAGATTTTGTCAACGTTTTTGCTTTTTCAAGATTTTCTTTAATTGAATATTGATATGGATGATCTTTTGCAAATATCAAATTCTGCAATTTTTCATTGGCAAGATACGATGGGGTAAAAATGTTTTGTTGTATTGATGTAACAACTGCCTGTTTTGAAAATTCGATCTTATCTGATTTCAAACGCGCTTTTGTTAACATATCACAAATCAAATCCATTGCCAGATCGAAATATCGTTCTAAACAAGAGCAACTAACAATCACATCATCGTTATCAAAATCGATATTTAAATCAATCGAGTTATCTTCCAAAACCTTTTTAAAAGCAATGTCGTCTCTCTCTCCAGCCCCTTCTGGAATTGTATTGCAAAGAACTGTTAAAAGTGATCCATTGCGAGGAAAAGCTCTCAAACCTTCTCCTTTAAAAACCAATTTAAAACATGTTAATTTTGAATCTGATTTAACATTCCAGATATCATTTGTTCCATCAATTTTTATCGAAGATATATCGAGTTTGGCTTGTAAAAGTTGAGTTTTGTCATATTTTAATGAATCTTTGAATTGGTAGTTAGTCCAAATTTTATAGGAATAAGCCGTTAGAATCCCAACAGCTATGAGACATCCATATTTCAAAAATTTATTCACTTTTGCTTCTCCACTAAAAGTTTCGCTTTTGGAAATAGTTCAAAGAAATTTCGATTCGTAATTTCAGAAATTTCATCAACTGTTTTTCCTCGCAAATTTGCAACACATTCCGCAACCAATGAAACGTATGCCGGCTCG
>CAJOOW010000036.1 GCA_905236375.1 uncultured Alphaproteobacteria bacterium
GATCAAATCTTTATCATTAATGCTCATTTCCTTGGCAATATCTACAACTGCTCCGTGCAAAATAACAGCTCCATCGCCAGTATTATCGAAGTAATCCCCTTTTATTCTTGTTGGTTCATAAAAATTACTACGTTTGAAAATCTCGATTTTTTCTGACGCACTTAAAAAGTGAGGAAAGCCAAGGCCCACAAGGTGCGCACTGAGCAATGTCCGCAGTGCGCACGATTTGGAGCAATGGAGTAAAAAACGGCATTTTTTGTGCAAAATTACGATTTTTAAGGACAGGCGAAGTGCGCATTAAAATCGGCAAAGCCTTGGGGATTCAGCGGATATTAAAACGATTAAGGAAAACGGTAGAGTCTACCTCGAGAGCCAAGTATGGCGGAGAGAGAGGGATTCGAACCCTCGGTACGATCGCTCGCACAACGGTTTTCGAGACCGCCCCAATCGGCCACTCTGGCATCTCTCCACCACTGATTCTACCAAAAACCGAACTAATTTTTCAAGTAGCCTAGCATATTCAAAGAATCTATCCCTTAGTTGGCTTGATTTGGATTATTTATTGTTTTGATTTGCCATTTCTTTTTATCTCTTTCGAAAGTATAAAGTTTAGCTTCTGCAAATTCTGGACTATGCTTGGCTGTTAGCGCCGATACTTGAGGATCTCCGCACAGTCTTATAAGTTTAATGTTAAAGACAGTCTTATGAAATAAATTTGGAATTTCAGAAACCATATCTTCTAGTGCATTTATTTCCTTTCCGTTAATTGCAACTATTTGGGCTCCCGGGACCACTTCATCCATTTCTTCTTCAGATAAACAAACTTCCTTAAATGCTGACCCAGAGTCACAGCTTACAACATAAACTCCCGTGTTACTCTTGCCTAAAACAATTTTATATTCTTGTGGAGTTTCGCAAAATACAGCCCCTGCAAAGTACAGCATCCTCATCTTGTTCATATTATCCATTTCATACGTTGGAGCATTTATCTCGAGCTTTTTACCTTTTCTATAAACGGTGATTGTTATCGATTTACCCTCTTTCGCTTGAACTATTTCATCAATACGTTTCAAATTAGGACCGATCATTTCACCGTCGACTTTCCATATAATATCTCCAGGTTCAAATGATGTATCTTTTGCTCCGTATGCTGTTAAGTTTCTTGCTATGTATAAAATTTTATCGTTCGAATTCGGAAAAGCTTTTTCATATTCTTCAAGAGCTGCTTCCGGAATGTCTCCAACACTAATAAAATCTTGAATTGAGCCATAGTTTATTTTTAGCCCATAAAAATATCTGTGATATCTCTTCCCTTTCCTTAAAGAATTTATGACAGGAGTTACATACGATATCGGCAAGGCCGCGCCTGACACAAACTTTCCTCCATAAAGCAAACCAACGACTTCTCCCTTTGTATTTAAAACGGGGGATCCACTTGCTCCAGGAACTGTTAAACCTGAAAATTGAAATGATTGCTCGGCTATTGGTTTTAACCACAGAATACTTTCTGTATCAAAGACATATCCTTTATAAGTCGAAAATTCATTCCTTGCGGAATTCCCCATAGAATAGATCTCCGTGTTTATTGATAAGTTTTCATTCGAAATCTTCAGAGGAATTACATATTGAGGAATATCATCGGGATTAACGTGTAAAATTGCAAAGTCATAACATGGGTCCAAATACTCCAGCTTTGCTTCAACTTTTTTCCCGTTTCCAAATTTAATTTCATATGAACAAGCTGTCAGTTCTCCAGCAACATGAGCGTTTGTTACAATTAACCCTTTTTCTCTGTCGGCTACAAATCCGGTTCCGGCCCACGATTTGTTATAGACCGATTTATCTAAAACAACAGAAACACTAATAGCGACAACTCCGCGTCTTGTCTTATCAAACAAGGTTCTTTGATCAATTTCCTCCGATTCCCTTGTTTCTCTCAAATCTTTTGAATTTTCTCTGTTTTTGCCAATCTCATAAACATTTGTTCCAAACGATTGCGAATCGGCAATCCCTCCGTTTCCAGAATCTTCGGATTTGTTTTTTTCATCATCTTGGTTTTTTTCAGTGTTTCCCTCTTCAGTTTTTTGTTCAGAAGGTGTTGGAGCGTTCGATGAAAACACATCAAAATAATTCATGACAACAAGCGCCCCAA
>CAJOOW010000037.1 GCA_905236375.1 uncultured Alphaproteobacteria bacterium
GGAACACAATGGTATTCCAATATTTCATCATGATGATTTTCTTTTTATACAGCGTAGTTTTCTGGGAGGGGTATTTTCTCATTCTTGTTTGGATTTATCCATTCATTTTGAGCTCAATCTTTCCATAGGAAGAAAACAATTTTATCTCTTTTTTTCTAGAAGAGAGAATTTTCAGAATTTAGTTTTGATCTTCAAGATTATCCCATCCAGTATATATGTACTGAACAGTCTTCTGAACCATATCCAGAACAGAAGATGTAACATATATCAGGATGATTTGAGTTTACTTTTATCAAAAATCAAAATAGACCTTTTTTGAAACTTTAATCAACACATCAACTCTTATTCATTTTACATAAGGACATTTAATCATGTTGGACAAAGCAGTAAAGTTCTTGGAATTTGTCTCTATCTGCGTATTATTTCGTTTTATCGTTATGTTGTTTTGCATGATCATTAGCTATTACAGATAATTTCTTGCCCTCTGCAAATAACATAACGCGGGGGATCTGAAAATGAATACAAACAAGTCAAAAAGAGGAGGGGGTTATTGCAAAACCTCATGGGCAAGCAACACCCCCGTTTTATCAATTATCTGTTCGTTAGTTCGTTTGTGGTGTAAAAAAAGGGGGGAGGAGACAAAATAACATGTGATTTTCAGATAAAGCATCATCAAATTTTGAGAAGGAAAAAAGCAAATATCTTTTAGAAAGGACTTGACTTTTCCAAAACATGCATTAAAGTATTGGTGAAACAATTGATCTCTATGCTTGAATGCGTTCGTTATAGGTTCTTGCGAAACGTTCACTGTCAAAAAAAACAAAGCACGGCACAAACAAGATTAGATTACCCCATGGAAACTTATAAACAAAAGGTAAAAAACAGAGTTCGAAACGAGGTGCTAACATATGCAATACGGGCATTAACGACAAAACGAACCAACAGCACGATTGCAAGCCCGACTCAACTGCATGATGTTGCGCTAAACCTTCTTAGAGAGCATCCAAAGAACAATCTAGTATATTCACTAAAAGCTGATACAGTAAAAAGATGGGAAAAGTTTTATCAAGCATCTGTTGGATCAAAAAAAAGATCGGAACTCAGAATTGCATATTTGTGCGGACCTGAACCAAATAATGATCTTGAGGTCATATTGAAGGCTGGAGTGCTTCCAGAGAATATTTGGGCCTTTGAGAATGACAACAGTTGTTTCGAAAGCGCAAAGCAACAAGTTTTATCATCAAAATACCCATATCTTAAAATTGTAAAAAGGAACATAAAAGAATTCTTCCAGACGACTTCGATTGTCTTTGATATTATTTACTTAGATTTTTGCTCGACCCTCATAGATAAAAATAATATCGAAACTATTACAACGTTGTTTGATTGTCACGTGCTAGCACCTTTAGGAGTTTTGATTACAAATTTCTCTCTTTCAGAAAAAAAGCAGAATGTAGACACATATAAAAAAATAGTTTCTTTTACCTCAAACTACCTGTATCACAAGGAATGGCTTGAAGTGGGATACAGACAGCCAGGCTTTTTTTCTGAAGGTGCAATATCTTCAGGTTTCTCATGCCCAGAATGTGACGAGAAATGTTTGAGCATTATTTCAGAAGATAAAACAGATGAATTGCGAAAAGACTGTTTCCCTTTCTATCGAACTGTTCTTAAGAAAACGGAAGAATACTATGGTCAATGTATTACACGATTCTTGATGGACATTCCATCAACAATTATTCCTTCTCAACGGTTGTTTGGATTTCAAAATGTTACGAGCAGCATTCTTGGGGAGAATAAAGAGCTAAAGACTCTGTTTGATAATTATATAAAAGATTATTATGGGCCTGATGGAGTGTTCTCACTTGAAAAATTATATGAAATGTTATGCGATGACAATGATTGGACAGGAAAAACGATATATAATCTCAAAACAAAATATTATAATACCTTTGACAATTTACTGTCCTCTATAAACATTTCAAGCAAGAAATACGAAACTGACAAGTTGATAAAGCATTTGTTTCTTCATGAACTCCTTGTTTTTGAAAACGGTAGCGATAATTGCTTCATAAAAACACCCCTTTTTGAATTAAATAAACATTGGTCAAAAGCAACAAAAACAGGATATCATTTTTGTGATGTTTTCCTGTTTCATCAGATTCTTGAAGTTCTCTTAGCACAAATCGCTGTGCCATATTTTCCAAAAATCGATCAAATAAAACGTTGGACATACAAAGCAAAAGAACACAGGATGTTTACTGATTTGTTTGTATTTGATCAGGCACGATATATAATGGATTGGCTTCCAACTCCAGAAATGATTTCAGATTTGAATTTTGACTTGCAAGTTGAATTATCAATTCGATTTCTTTTAGATGCTTTTGCAAAGAATAATTATTGCTACTTAACAAATCTCTTTTTTGGTTGCAATGTCATTCCGTGCACGGATCAAAATGTAAAGTTCTTATCAAAACGCAAACATCTTTTTTCAAGATAAAATGGAAGTTCCCTTTGCCTTTGCTACTTATTTCTTGACAAGGTGTTTCGCCAAATAATCTTTCTCTCTATAATATTATTTTTTTCTTTGAATTGTTCATTAAAAACAAATGCCAGAAGATCAAGTTTCCTGAAATAGATTGGTTCGTTTTTTTATGCAGTAAGCACTGAATTGCGAGAAGCATCTATGAC
>CAJOOW010000038.1 GCA_905236375.1 uncultured Alphaproteobacteria bacterium
CTTATGATCTTTGTAATAATAATCACTGTAGTAATAATGCGAGTGTTCACAAGGAAAACCTTTCTCACTATTATTCAAAAAGTAACTCCCCTCGTAAAAAAGAGGACTGATTATTTTATCTTGTTCTTCTAATGCTACTAATGATACTACAATTAGATTTCTATTCATATACGGAATTAAAGATTTTAACCATCCCGAATATGGACGTTCCTTGTATTCACCATTTAAGGTAAGTAGTGCCTTATCTCCATCTACATACAATACAGGTATTTCTTTAGTATTACCAAAAAAATCCTTATCAGTGCAAGGTGTTATTGTAGTGTCAATTTCTGCTTTTAAATTTGTAATATTCATTAAGCATATAATAAATGTACCTATTATTAAAGCGTATACCTTACTTGAATAATTATGTTTCTTATTTTGTTTTGAATTGTTAGTCATTTTGAAATGTCCTTAAAAAGTTATAAATATTTAATCAGTTACAGATACTGATACTCTGAACAATAAATCCCTATCATTTTCTGGATAAAGAACATTGATGGTTTTATAGATATCTATTGATTCCTTATTTAAATCAAAAGTTTCATATTTTTTATCTTTTTTTTGGATTAAAACAACATGTAGTCCATAATGAGTACGCTTATCCGCTTCATCTTCGTAATAAGGTATATTTATAAAATCTATCTCTTCAGAATATTTTTCATATTGATTTTTTAATAGTGTTTTTGTTTTTTTTAATTTTTTTTCCAGTTGCAAACACTTAGTTATAGAATTTGTTTCATCACTCATTTTTTTATTCCTTATAAGGTTTATGATCATGACATTGTTCAGTCATCCGATATTGCGAAAAACTGAACGGTTTTTTGCAAGGTTATTGGGGATAAATTCATCAACTAAAGCAATGTGTTTATAGGTCAGTAATAAAGCAGGTTATGTGCATATTTTCTGATTTTATATTTGACTCATCAAGTATATTTTTTTATATTGAATTAAATTGTTCCTTATTTTTCAATGTGTTATTTTCAATATAAATTGTTGTTTCTTTGATAAATATTTTAAAAAGGAGCAATAATGATTTATGGATACATCAGAACTTCAACAGACCAACAACACAATGAAAACCAGCGTTTTGAAATAGAGCAATTCGCTTTATCCAACAATATAACAGTTGATAAATGGATTGAAGAAACAATCTCATCTCGTAAAAGTTTAGAAGAAAGAAAACTCGGAAAACTCTTAAAAAAGATAAAGCAAGATGATATCATCATTGCCAGTGAATTAAGTCGTTTAGGACGCAATCTTTTGCAAGTAATGAGTATTCTTCATCATTGTATGAACATCGGGTGTCAAGTATGGACAATCAAAGATAATTACAAGTTAGGAAGTGATATACAAAGCAAGGTGTTGGCATTCGCATTCTCATTAAGTGCTGAAATTGAAAGAAGCATGATATCGCAACGAACCAAAAGATGTTTGGATAGATTAAGGTCAGAAGGCAAACATATAGGAAGAACAAAAGGGAGTAAAAACAAAACAACGAAACTCACAGGCAAAGAAGACCTGATAAAAACATTGTTATCGCAAAAAATTTCTAAAACAGAGATTGCTAAAATGCTCAAAGTTGATTACACAACGCTTTACAAATTCCTAAAAGGAACAGCGTCAATCGTATGACCTTAAATCGTTTCCTCAAACGCATCGAGTTAGTGTGAGTTATTTTGAAATTCTTTTTGTGGCACGACTGTGAATGCGTTTTATTTCTACATCTTTCGGGCGATTTTTCAGTTTTTTCCAATCAATCATCGGGAACTCAAGTTTATCCAGAGCAATTTTCAATTGTTTCAGCGGTATTGTCCCATTGTTATATGAAGAATATGCACGACCATCATTCTTGCTCCAACCACCGATTTCCATAGCATAAGAATCAACATATCCCAACACTTTCATATTCTGGGCAAGATTATGCCTGAATGAGTGGAATACCTTGGTAGCACTTTTTATTTTTACCGAATCCAAATAACCCGCAAACCATCTGCTAACATACTTGGTGTACTTGTCATTTCTGTTATATTGCAGTTCAAACAATTTTTTCTTTTTGCTCTTTTTCCTGTCTTTAACATAGTCTAAAAATCCCAATTCTATTATCTTTTGCGGAATAGGGATGACTCTTCGGTTGTTGGTCTTGGTTTGTTTTTTGTTCTGCAATTTTGCCGCAACATCTCTGTCATCAGGATATATTTTAATGCAATCAATGCCTTCATCTTTGATGATATCGGCACAATCCAACTGGCAAAGTTCATTCAGTCTTGCCCCGATGAACAAAGCAAGCAGGGGAATCCAGAACAATTCGGGATGCAATCTCGGCAAGTCTTCAGTGACGCATCTTGGATATGTCCTATAATCAAATATTTTTGCGAGTTCATCATCTGTAAAGTGCTCATATGATTGTTTTTTCTCAGTTGCATATTTGATTCTGTATCTGCTGAAAGGGTTGGAATAGATGATTTCTTCCGAATACAGAAAATTGGCAAATGTGTTGAAAAGTCTGAGATAATCCCTTACGCTTGGATCACTTAGTTTTTCAATGTTTTTCTTGTCCGCATTTTCTTTAATGACATCTTTAAGTGGTTTGTCTTTGAACTTCTGCTTAAAATTTTTCGGTAGCAGTTTTAGATTCTTTTCCAACTCTTCGATATCATGCTTATTTATTTTATCCAGACCTTTATAATCAAGCAACTCAATCATTGCCAGCAATTTGTTATGATAGTTTGATATTGATTTTTCCGTAACTTTACGGAATCGCATATCGTTTTCCCAGTTCTTCAGGTGTTTTTTATAATCAAATGAAGGTGTTTTGATTTTAATGTCCTGCAAATAATCTTGATTCAAGTTTTCGGCAACAGTAAGCACCTTCTTAAAATACATAGATATCTCATATTTTTTGCCGTTTTTGATTTCTTCAATCTTATCAAGAAGCAATTGTTCTGATTCCCTCATCTTGTCCATCATTTCGCACATAGAATAGATGGCGTATCCTATATCATAGTCATCATCATCTTTATGCAGTTCCAGAATCTCTTTCAGTTCGGCATCGGTATTGCCGATAATTTCAAACTGTTTCTTGTCAAATACATAGATAACTGAATTTGGATCGTCTTGCAAAATATCTATGAGTTCTCTGTCCATACGATGATTTTCAACATCTCTTTGCAGAACCTTCTTAATGAACTCATAAAGTTGCATTCTTTGACTGTCAGCACTTGGATTGGAACGCATTTCTTCTTCAACTGTGCGAGTTTTGTAACCATCATAAACATCTTCAATAAGGATTTCTTCAGAAACAGTTTTACCCTCGGTTAAATCTCGTTCAATACTTTGCACTCTCTCCCAAGGTTCAAGTTTATCAGGGCGGTAGAAACAAAAATCTTTGAAAGTTTTTTTGCCTGATTTTATGTCACCTTCGTATCGCTCCAGTTTTTTCAAGAGTTCGCACCACCACATAACGAATATGTGCTGAACCTCTGTCCTTGTCAGACATAACTTAATATCCTTGGTGATTTTGTGGCGCAATTTCAACATTTCACGATACTTTCGCTCATAAGATTGAATGAGGAGGTCGGTTTTATATGCCGCTTCTTTAATCCGATGGATTGCTTGGGAGTAATCATTTGTGCGAAGAGAGTAGAAAAAGTTTTTTCTACCAGCGATTTCAGACAAGTGATTCGGAATATGGATTCGGGCATAATAAGTATGATTCCTCAATGTCAAATACGGATAAGAATTAAGCATCTGTTGTATCACTCCTTGGCAGCACCTATATTTGAGGCAAATTTTCCAAGTATTTATTGTGATAAAACAAATGCTTACACATCTTTATGGCGGAGCGTAGAGGACTCGAACCTCTGCATCGCTATTCACGATGACGGATTAGCAATCCGCTGCATTACCACTCTGCCAACGCTCCATGAAGCCCATTTATACTATGTTACAAGCAATTGTCAAGATATTTTTTACGACTGTTATCAAAGATTTTTACGACAAGTTATCGTAAAAAATAGAAACAGATTTTGCTTTGTTGTTTTCTGGATTCGCATATATCTACTGGGGGTTTCCATCCCGTTCCTGCAATCACCAGACTGACTCATGATAGCCCTTTACGCGTGAGGAAATATCAATATTTTTAATTTCCAGTAAACAAATTTAATAAAAAAATCCATTTTTATCGTTTTCCACGAAAAAATTTTCCATTCCACATGTTCTAAAAAGAAGGAACGGAGGAATGAGAAGATGAAATGTAATCAACGACCATTTAAGAAAAATAGAAAGAAAAATAAGCCGCGAAAAAAAACGAAAAATAAACGACCTTCAAGACGCTTTAGTGCCTTTATTTCCAGTGTTCGCCAATATATAGATTATTGTCGCACTTTAGCAATTAATAGTAATTCAAGTGTTGATAATAAATTTTATAACAACATAGAAAACCTTATTGATATTGATAAATATAAACTTATACCATGGGAAAAAGTAACTCCTGTACAACGCATATCCTTTTTCTTTTATTATTTGGCATTAAAGCCTGATTATAAATATATACTCCCATTTACTCTTGATGTATCTGATACAATGAGAGATGCTTATAGTAAACTGACTTATGAAAAAGATGCTAAGTGTATTAGAAAGCGGTTATATGATGAATTTTTTCACCATTTAGGTTATATTCCCAGATATGCATTTGTAATTGAAAACAAAAACACTCAATTCCATCTACACGGAGTTATAGAA
>CAJOOW010000039.1 GCA_905236375.1 uncultured Alphaproteobacteria bacterium
GCTTTCAAATATAATATCTCTTGGAATTGGCGGAATTTTAAAGTTTTCAACTTTAGATTATCCCGGGAAGCTTTCAGCCGTTGTTTTTTGTCAAGGATGCCCTCATCGTTGTGTTTATTGCCATAATCCGGATTTTATTGATCCAAATGGCCAACCAAATGAGACTTTTTCAGATCTTATAGACTTTTTGGAAACTCGAAAAGGCCTTCTTGAAGCCGTGGTTTTCAGTGGCGGAGATCCTTTGATCCAACCTTCTCTTTGCGAAGCTATGCAAATTGTTAAGGATATGGGGTTCTTGATTGGAATACACACATCGGGCCCTTTGCCCAAACGTTTTGCTGAAGTTTTGAAAATTGCTGATTGGGTTGGGTTTGATATCAAAACTTTATTCGATAAATATGAGAAAATAACCCAAATACCGAATTCTGGAAATATTGCCAAGCAAAGCTTTGAAATGCTAATTAATTCAGGAGTTTCTTACGAAGTCAGAACAACCGTGGATTCTCGAAATATATCTTTTGATGATTTAATTGATATTGCGAAAATGCTGAAATCATATGAGGTCAAACGCTGGGTTCTTCAAGAATGCATCTTAAGAAAACCAACGGGCGATGAGCATATTCCATTGCCAACATCAGATGAAATTGCTCAATTATCCCAAATTTTAGAAATTGAAGTTCGGCGCCAATGATCCTATCGTTATTTTTGAGAAATAAGGAATTTCACGTTTCATGTGGCGAATTCGAACACATATATAAAGTTACTGAATCTCGAGAAATGGCTGATAACATCCCGTTTTTCCTGAAAGAAACCCTAGATCATATCGATTTTTCCAAGTGTTCAAAAGTGATTTTTTCATCAGGTCCAGCCTCATTTACCACAGCGCGAATAATGAATTCCTTGGTTAAAGGCTTGAAAATTTCGGCCCCAAACCTCGACTTTTGGGGAATTTCGAATTTCCTGACATATTTATATATAGCCTCTCAACATAATTCAGAAGGCTCGATCGCGCTCCCAACAATGCGCGGCGATTATTTCTACGCTGCCTTTTCTGAGAAAAAACTTTCAGATATAGAGATTTTTTCAGATTTAAATCAGAACACAATACTGGACTCCAACGAAATTTTCGATAATATAAACATGTCGACAATTCAAGAAAAACTCTCTGATGACAATATAGTTAAAATGAATCCAAATTATATACAAAATTCACTTGATATAAATTATGGTTTTACTCCAGAATACAAATCTACGCCAACTGTGCATAGATGATTTTGAAAAATTGAAAATGTTTCACGTGAAACATTTTCAAAATTATAAAATCTCAGATGAATCATTCATTGCATATTTATCTCAACCTCAGTATCAAACTTTCGGAATGTTTCACGTGAAACATTTGATTGGCTACGTTATTTTTTTGGCATCGAAATCCGAAGCGGATATCGTTTATATCGCGGTTCATCCGGATTACCGGAGACAAGGCGTTGCGACCGCCCTGCTAAATTCCATAGACAAAGACTTAGATGATTATAGAATATTCCTTGAAGTCTCAGTTGAAAACCTTGGAGCCATAGCGTTTTATAAATCGCAAGGATTCCAAATTGATGCTGTTCGACCAAAATATCTTGACGGAAAAGATTCATACCTCATGGTGAAAAAATTTTAAAATGTTTCACGTGAAACATTTTTAAATTAATCTCTTTACAAATTTCTTCCATAAATGTTAACATAAAGATGTAAATAAATTTTTGATAATGTTTCACGTGAAACATTCTAAGATATGACGCAAAATGAAGCGCTGGATAAATTTATAATTCTGTTGTCTCAATGGAACAAGAAGATAAACCTTGTCCAAGCGGGAACGATGCTCGCTGCTTTCGAACGCCATATCAAGGATTCTTTGCAGATACAAAATTATCTTGATAAGGACAGTTTTGTCATAGATGTTGGCTCAGGCGCCGGACTTCCTGGAATAGTCCTATCCATTGCTGGATTTTCTGTGGTTTTGTGTGAAAAAAATTTTAAGAAATCCGTCTTTTTACGAGAGGTTAAATCCAAGCTTGATTTGAATTGCGAGATATTCAATGGTGATGTGTTTGATTTGGTTGTTAGCGGTGAGCAGAAGGCAAAAGCGGTCTTGATTTCGCGGGCGTTTGGGTCATTATTGAAGCTTTTGGAGGTTATGGAAAAATTAAATGTTTCACGTGGAATATTTCATAAGGGAGAAAGTTTTGAGATGGAAATAGATGAAGCAAAGCAAGAATTCGACTTTGATTACAAGGAAAATCAAAGTATAACCAATAAGAAAAGTGTTATTTTAAGTATTAGCAATGTGAGGAGAAAGTAAGTGGCGATCATTATATCAATAGCCAATCAAAAAGGAGGGGTTGGAAAAACGACGACGGCGGTGAATTTAGCGACGGCGCTAGCGGCGATCAGAAAGAGGGTTTTGCTGATCGACTTTGATCCGCAAGGCAATGCGACGACCGGGCTTGGAATATACTCTAAAAAACTGAATACAAGTTATGATCTATTAACGAGAAATAAAACTTTGTCGGAAGTCATTGCTAATACAAATATTCCTGGGTTGTCTATAATTCCCGCAAGTATTGATTTGGTTGGTGCAGAGATAGAACTGGTTCAGATTCCGAAAAGAGAAAGAATTTTAAAGGAA
>CAJOOW010000040.1 GCA_905236375.1 uncultured Alphaproteobacteria bacterium
AAATTTAAAAGATATTTCACTGAGAGCAATTGACATTTTGAGAACGGTTGATCATATCCTTTGTGAAGATACGCGAATTTCATCAAAACTACTCAAAAGCGTAGAAATAAAAGCTGATTTGATTGTCTATAATGATCATAATGCCACAAAAGTTATCCCTAAGGTTATTGAACGAATAGAATCACAAAGTAAAACTTTTGCTCTAATTTCGGATGCTGGAACGCCTCTTGTTTCTGATCCTGGATATAAATTAGTAAATGCCTGTATTGAAAATGAAATCAATTTCACATTTATTCCAGGGCCTTCTGCTGTCATTTCAGCATTGGTTCTTTCTGGCATGCCGAGTGATAGGTTTATGTTCGCGGGCTTTGCTGATTCTGGAAATTTTACCGAGTTATCAAAAATCGATTCAACATTGATTTTTTTTGAATCTCCAAACAGAGTCATAAAAACTCTTGATCAAATGAGTAAAATTTTCAAAAAGAGAAAAGTGGCTGTTGTTCGAGAAATTACAAAAATATTCGAATCTTCAGTTCGGGGCAGTTTTGATTTTGTCATAAATCACTTCAAAAACAATCCTCCACGAGGCGAGTTTGTTATTCTTCTCTCTCCTCCAGAATTTTCTGAATCCGATAAAACAGCGGAACTAATCCCACTAATTACAGCCCTTAGCGATAGGATATCAAAAAAGGATTTGAGCAGCATACTTGCAAAATTTTCTGGGATCAGCAAAAATGCCATTTATAATTTTATTTCAGCACATGAGGAAAAGATATGATTAGATCGATTTTATTTAATTTAATTTTTTATCCAGTTTTTATCTCATATATCGCGATGATGTATCCAATAACTCTTTTTTGTTCTCCAGAGATGACTCTGAAGCTGAGCTTTAGGCCAGTTACGAGATGGCTTGTTTTCTGCTTAAAACATTTTGCAGGGATCGATCATAAAATTACAGGATTTGAAAATATTCCAAATGGACGAATAATTATTGGATGCAATCATCAATCTGCCTGGGAAACATTCATTTTCTCGATTCTATTCGATAATCTTGCGATAGTAATCAAAAAGGAACTTTTGAAAAAACCGATTGCTGGACTTTATTTCAAAAGGCTTGGCTGTATCCCTATCGATAGAGACTCTCCAGTTAAGGCAATTAAGACTCTCTTAAAATTTGGAAAAGAAGCCTCTGAAAATGGAAAATCTATTTTGATTTTTCCAAATGGAACAAGATCTTCTGTCAATGAACATGTTGAATATAAAAGCGGTATCTTCGCTCTCTATAAGAGTCTTGAAATTCCAGTTGTTCCAGCTCATGTCGATTCAGGAAAACATTGGGGAAGAAATTCATTTAAAAAGATCCCAGGAACTATTCATCTTGAATTCAAAAGCCCAATAATGCCGGGGCTTAATAAGGATGAGTTCTTTGAGAAATTTGACAAAGATATGGAAAATAGCAATCAGGAGACCTCGCTATAAAAATCCGTTTCTCCAGCGCTTTTTAGTTAAAACAATTGTAATTTTAAACTTCATAAGTTTTGGTCTTGATTTTTTGTGGATATATTTCTAAAATGTTGAGGTGATTTATGGTTGATATGTCACACAAATCCAGACTTTGATATAAATTTGACGATTTTTTTTTGATAACTTTTTGCTTTTTTGATACAATGAGGGTGTAATCGCTGTTAGGAGGCTCAAAATTGGTAATCAGAAAGTCACATTACACAAGTGTATTTTTGATGGCTTTGGCATCGACGATAGCTATAACAGAATATATGATGTATACCCCGACGGTTGTTCCGGAAGGAGTCGATGAAGAATTTGCAACCTCCGAAGAATCTGATGATTCAATTGAAGCAACGGAAGAATCTGAGAATGAATTAAATTCGGGAGAGGAAACAGATAAAAATGCGTCTAATTCTGCAGAAACAGCGAAAACTCAAAAAACTGCAGTTGATCCTTTTTCGCCTCGCGGGGAAAAAGAGGTAACTATAAATAATGGAGATACGTTAGCAAGTGTTATAGGATCTCTTGGTTTTGACAAAACTGACGTTTATCTTGCTTCAAAGTCTCTTTCTAAGGTTTTTAACTTGCGGAATCTTAAAGTTGGGCAGAAGATATTAATAAAGGGCTCTCGGGATAAAGCCGGGGATTTAGCCCTAACTGGGCTTGAGATTCGGCCTGATTATAAAACAAAAGTTGTTGTTTCAAAAACGGATTCTGGGTATAACTCTGAGAAGACCGATGTGCCAGTCAAAAAAGTTGTACGAAGCATTTCTGGCACGATGTCGCCAAAATCTCCTGCTTATTCCTTAAAACAATGTGGAGTTATGAACAATATTTCAGCTGATGCATTGAGGGGGATTTCTCAGATAGTAAATATCAAATCTTCTAAGACTCCGATTGATTTTGAATTCTTATATCAAGAATATTACGACGAAGATGGGCATAACATTCGAAAACCAGAACTTCTGTATGCTGCAGTGTTGGTTAACGGAAAAATAAGAAGAATCTATAAGTTTTCTTATGGAAAGTCGAGCGATTTCATTGATTCAAATGGGATGATTTTAAGCACACTTGCAAAATCGAGATCTATGTTGACTCAACCTCTTTCTAGGATGAAAGTAACATCAAGATTTGGATTTAGAATTCATCCAATAAGTGGTCGTCGAAAGGGGCATACGGGTGTTGACTTATCAGCTCCTGTTGGAACGCCGATTCATGCAGCAGCAAGTGGAGTTGTGTCAAAGGCATCTTATTATGCAGGATATGGGCGATACGTAAATATCAGACATTCAGGCACAATAAGCACTGCATATGGCCACCTAAGCAGAATAGTTGTTAGAAGTGGACAGCATGTATCAAAAGGCCAAATAATAGGATACACCGGTGCTTCTGGAAGAGTGACTGGGGCTCATCTGCACTATGAAGTTATAAAAAATGGTCGTTTTATAAACCCATTGAGCTTTGTGAAACAAGATCCACAAAAATTGACTGGAGATAGCTTATATAAATTCAATCAATTTAAAAAGCAGATTAATCTACAAGTTGTGGGACTATCCCAAACAAAGAACAAAAGAGCAAAGGTTCATAAATTCTCATAATGCTTTTTAAAAGGCTAAGAAAAGTATTGTTTTATGTGACAAGCTTTTTGTTTGTTGTCATCACAACAGCGTTGGCTTTGTGTTATTTTTATGGGACGGATCTTCCAAGCGAATTAACACTTCTGAATTATACTCCCCCCACGACAACGCGGATTTTTAACAGAACCGGAGAGTTGGTGGAGGAATATGCAATTGAGCACAGAGTAATAGCGGATTTTTCTGAAATTCCAATGATAATAAAAGGAGCCTTTATTATAGCTGAGGACAGAGAATTTTATAATCACGCAGGAATAAGTATACAAAGTTTAATAAGGGCAATAATCGAAAACACGGCCAATAAATCTTGGACAAAAAAGCCGGCAGGTGGCTCGACAATAACACAGCAAATTGCAAAAAATCTGTTGGTTGGAAATGCCAGGACTCTCTCTAGAAAAATTCGTGAAGCAATTATGGCTTTTAGAATCGAGTCAACTATTCCAAAAGATAAGATTTTAGAGATTTATCTTAACCAACTTTATCTAGGCAAGGGATGTTATGGAATTTGTGAAGCTTGCAATTATTATTTTGGAAAAGAATTAAATCAAATTGAGCCACATGAAGCCGCATTTCTTGCAGCAATTCCGAGTGCGCCAACAGTTTATATAAACGACAAAGGATCAACTAAATTATTAATGAAAAAGAACTCCATAATTTATCAGATGTATGAAATGGGATATATCAATAAAGAGCAAATGAAAGATTCAATTAATAAGCCAGTTGAAATAAGAGATAAAAAGTATAAACTTTATGCTCCATATTTTTCTGATGAAATATTCCGAATGGTAACACATCATATTTCAAAGAATGATTTTTTTAGGAACGGATATTCAATAAAGTCAACTTTGGATAAGGAAACGCAAAGAGCTGCGCAAAAAGCCCTTGAAGATGGGATCATAGCCTACACAAAAACGACTCGCTGGAAGGGAGTCATTGGAAATATAAAAGATGACCATAAACTTGATTTAAGAGTTATAGAATCGCAATTGCCAACAAATCTAAATGAGATAAAAGCATGCATTG
>CAJOOW010000041.1 GCA_905236375.1 uncultured Alphaproteobacteria bacterium
TTCCGCAAAAGAAAAGCGACCAGCCGTTATTAAGATTACGCTATTTTTGAAGTTTTCGCAACGAGGCGATGGATCGCTCTTTCCTAAAATTTGGTAAATCATGGAAAAGTTTATGAAGTCTTCAATTCTTTTCCATTCTTCATATAACTTTTTGTATAGGCTTGAGCCTTGCCTTTGAGATATGGAGTTATAGATAAAATTTCTCCGGTTGTATAGTATGTTATTTTGTCCCCGGTTAGAAGATCATCCTCATAATACGATAGTTCATAGACTCCGCCACCGCTCGATTGTGGATAATAAACAATATTTTTTCCTTGTTTCTTTCCTCTGGTGTAGGTGCATTCAGTAATGAGATCACCGAATTCATCAAAGACTTTAAATTCGCCGTTCAGATATCCATCAGAATAGTTTGATACGAGTTGCTCAACTCCGTTCGTGTGATATGAAACAAATTTTCCATGTTGCTTACCATTCATATAATTCATAATAAAAAGAATTTGTCCATTTTGATTGTATTGTCGCATCTCTCCATTCATGACATCATTGTGATATTCGATCTCCGAAAGAGTCACGCCATTAGGGGATATATATTTCATTATCCCCTCTTTTTTGCCATCTTTATAGGATACAATGGTCTTACCATTCTCTGTTTCTTCGATGAACTCCCCGTTTAGTGTTTCATCTACAGGCACTGATTATTTGCTCCTTGCGTGATTCTTTATAAAATCCTCCAGAGCATCACATGACAATTGGGCTCTTTTAGCAGGATCCTTGATGGTATTTATTTTAATGCCTTTTCCTTCAAAATACTTTTTAATTGGGGTCCTTGCTCCTTCGATGAGTGGAATGCTCACAACAACCAATTCAACTATTTTTCCAAGTTTATCTCCGTTTTTCGAGAAGGTAACTATCATTTCTACTGGATCTGTTGCTTGTTTTTTTAGCATACACTTCACACTAACTTTTTTTCCTTTGCTGATCGATTTCATACCATCACCCAATGAATAATCGGTGACAGTTTGAATAGCTTCGGTTTTTAGTCTCCATATCAAAAATTTAATTATGGTTTTGATCAGTTTGTCATTCTTCGCTCCGCAAAAACGCTTTGAAATTGCGACTGTATCCATATTTCTTTCAGCGAAAGCCGTTATTTCGGACTCATTAGCTCCATTTTTCACTATCTTTATAAATTCGGGATAAATCTCTTTTACTTTTGATTCGGCTTCTTTTTCAATGCTATTTTCCTGAGAGCTGGCTATAGCTTTGTTGACGTACGATTCAGAAACAAACCCTGAACAGAAAAAAGCTAATAGTGCCATTACGGCAAGTCCAAATTTCTTTGTGAACATCTTCTTTACTCATGAATTAAAACATCACACCTTGATTCTAGCACATTAGTCAGATGATAACCATAAATGTTTCAACCGCGGATCTTTAAAGAATTAGCTGTTATCTGGCCTTTTTGGGGGATACTAGGATTTCCTCTTCGCTTTCCAACATTTCTTCATCATCTTTATACAGATCATCTAGCATCGCTTTAAAATCCTCTTTCGGAATTAATACCTCATCATCGGCATACACAATTTCATCCAGCATTTCAGATTTGCCAACTTGAGCCAGCAAGCTCTTCTTGGCAGATTTATTTTGAGCTTTTTGGACAGTTGCAGTTATAGTATGTTCTTTAAAATATTTATCCATAAGTTGGCCAGCGTAAAGATCGCGAGCCCTTGCCGAATCTCCCCCCATAACGACAACAAACAATCTTTTTGCATTTCCAACTTTGTTATAACGATTTGCGGTCACAATTAGATTGAATCCAGAAGCATTGATATAACCAGTCTTAGCGCCATCCGCTCCTCTATACCATCTCAGAATTTTACAGTGAGTGTTATGATCTGTTTTACCATAAGTAAATTTCTTTAAAGAAAAAAAGTGATGATATTGAGGGAAATCTCGATAGAGAGCCATTCCAAGTTTTGCTATATCTCTTGCTGTGCTAGTTTGTTTAGAATTAGGTAATCCTGAAGGATTTTCAAAGTGAGTGTTTCTCATTCCTAATTGTTTAGTTTTCCTATTCATTAACTTACAAAAATTTGCAACGCTTCCTGAAAGACCTTCAGCAGCGACAACAGCAACATCATTTGCTGATTTAACCAAAAGGGCTTTGATGATATCTGAAACTGAGATTTTTGCTCCAACTTTTAGGCCTAATTTGCTAGGCGATTGATGGGTCGCAAATTTTGAAACTTTGAATTTTGTATTTAACGTTATCTTTTTGTTCTTGATAGCATCGAAAATTAAATATAACGTCATCATCTTTGTAAGCGATGCTGGATATCTCTTTGAATCAGCCCTGTCGTTGAACAAAATCTTCTTTCCGTTCGTATAGTCGATTACAATTGCCGACTTTTTATCAACAACTGATTTTTTGCCAGCCATAGACATATTGAAAGTGAGAGCAATAGTCAAACAAATGAAAAATCGTCGTAATAATAGGTTCATAAATTACGGAGAACTCCACAGTAATGATTATATTATAAGGCGGCTTGTTAAATAATTCAACGCTAAAGCTGGAAAATAGTGAATTTGTGCAGTCAATCATAAAATTCTTGAGTGGTTTATCGAAAAGCTTTATACTTCAGTGGTATAGTTTGAATTGAGAGAGATTGTTTGGCAAAAATAGACACTAACAACCGATCAGTGAGCGCTGATCCATTCATTGGAGTTACGTCAGTAAGACTTATTGGAGCAGATGGTGAAGCTCTCGGGATTGTTCCACTAAGTGAGGCAAAGAATGCAGCACTTGAAGCAGGACTTGATTTAGTCATGGTTTCTAAGGAATCGAATCCTCCTGTTTGTAAGATTTTGGATTATGGCAAATACAAATACGAACAGCAGAAGAAGAAAACAGAATCGAAGAAAAAACAGAAAGTTATAAATCTTAAAGAAGTACAGGTTCGTCCGTTTATTGGCGAAAACGATCTTATGGTAAAATGCAGAGCTATTAAAAGATTTATCGAATCCGGGGATAAGGTTAAATTGGTGTTGAGATTCAGAGGGCGAGAAATGAGTCGCCAAGAGTTAGGTCATGAAGTCGTAAATAAAGTCTTGGATATTTGTCAGGAATTTGCAAAGCCTGAAAATCCACCAAAACTTGAGGGTACGATAATAACAACAATTCTTTCAGGAAAATAGGAGAAAGTCGAATGGGAATATTAATTGCAGTTCATGTTTTAGTCACGATCTTTTTGATTTTGATAGTTCTGATTCAGAAAAATGAAGGTGGCAGTTCGCTTTTCGCAAATAGTGGCGGAACAGGAATGTTTAACGCAAGAGGAACGTCGAATTTCTTGACAAAAACAACGTGGGTTTTAGCCTCGATATTTTTAGTAAATTGCATTTTGATGGCGACAATAAATTCATCAAGCATCAAAAATTCGCAAAGCATAATAGAAAAGACTGATCAAACAGCCCAAACGACGAATAAATCAAAAAAAGAACAGCCAGCGGAAAGACCAGATGATCAAGATGACGATAATGATGAGCAATCATCTGAGGCAGAATCTGACGAGGAAGAATAATGGAAGCAGGAAAAATTTTATATGCTGAAGATATCAAAAAAATAATTCCTCACAGATATCCATTCTTGCTTATCGATAGAATCGAAGATGTTGAGATAGGCAAATCCTGTATGGCATATAAGAACGTGACGAATAATGAATGGTTTTTCCAGGGACATTTTCCGAATTATCCTGTTTTTCCTGGCGTGTTAGTTATTGAAGCGATGGCACAATCAGCCGGGGTTTTGGCTTTTTCGACTCTTTTTGATGAGAAGGTAACAGAGCCTGGGAAATCAGATTTTGTTTATTTCACTTCGATAGAGAACGCAAAATTCAGACAGCCTATTGTTCCAGGAGACGTAATTAAAATGTTGATAACGATTGAGCAACGTCATGGAAACAAGTTCTGGAAATTTAAAGGCCAGGCTTTTATTGGTGAAACATTGGCAAGTGAAGCTGAATTTAAAGCAATGATTCCTGAAAGCAAAAAATGAGCGTAGATAAAACGGCCAAGATTCATGAAACAGCGATAGTTGAAAATGGGGCAACTATTGGAGCAGGAACAGTTATAGGGCCTTATTGTTGCGTTGGTCCAAGTGTTGTTTTAGGAGAAAATGTTACATTAAAATCGCATGTTGTTGTTATGGAAGATACAATAATTGGCGATGGTTCGATTGTTTATCCTTTTGCTTCTCTTGGTCAAAAGCCTCAAGATCTCAAATATAAGGGCGAAAGATCAAAACTTGAAATTGGAAAAAACACCGTCATACGAGAATACGTTACCGCGAATATTGGAACAGAAGGTGGGGGAATGTTGACGAAAATAGGCGATAATTGTTTGGTTATGGCTTATTGTCATATAGCTCATGATTGTATTGTTGGAAATAACGTGATTTTAGTTAATGGAGTAAATCTTTCAGGGCATGTCGTTGTTGGAGATAATGCCATAATTGGCGGAATGTCTGCAGTCAAACAATTTACGAGAATAGGCAATAATGCGATGATTGGAGGTTGCACTGGCGTTGACAGAGATGTTATTCCATATGGAATAATAAGGAGCGAAAGAAATACGACTTTAAAAGGCCTTAATATTATTGGTTTAAAGAGGCACGGATTTTCAATAGATGAGATCCGTTTAATGCAACAAGCGTATCAAGAAATATTTGAAACTGACGATTCTATTCAGTTGACAGATAAGCTAGATCAAGCTCGGGAAAAATATGCAAACGACCAACACATCATTGATATAATCGATTTCATAGCAGCCCGTTCAAAAAATCCGATTTGCACAACGAATCCAGTCGATAAAGACTAATTGAGACTAAATTTCAGAAAGTGAACATATCCCATGTATTGGGCAAAAGAGTCTGCAGGCAATAAATAAGCTGCGGAGAGCGCAAGTCTTTGTTCAAGAAATCCAAGTTGGTGTTGAATACATGCTGTATTTAGCTCATCAGGCGTCCAAAATTTTATATATTTCTCAAAAGTATCAAAATTATTTTTTTCTCTATCAAAATTTTCGGGTTTGCTGAATAGTTCTAATGCTTTTGTGGAAACAATCCTTTGCGAGACCAATCTCAAGTAACTCATGATTTCATTCTTAACATTTTGCAGAGTTGAATCTTGGACGAGCCATTTTCCTTTGGCAAAACTGTTTTCGATTTCGTTTATTAATTTCTTTCTGTGAAAGTCTAGCATTTCCTTATACTTTGAATTAAGATAATCGGAAAGATAATACTTAAAAAGCTCGATGCTCATAAGGGTTTCTGTGGTATCAAAAGAGATCTTGGATTCTTTTATGTATTTTACATATATTTCTAATCCTTTTGCGAAATCCAAAAGTCTTTTGGCGTTCTCTGTTGATTTATCATGACTTACTGCCTTTAAAAAAGGCTCTATTTTGCTAAAGTATTTCATAGATTGAGTCTCAGCAAATTCTGGAGTCATTTTTCCAATGAGCAATGGGGTTAGATCAGTTTCTATACCCACTGAAAGGCTAGCACATGTAGGAGCCCCAGAATCTTGCACAGTAGTTAGAGCGTCGACTAAAGTTTTAAAACTTTTCATGGTATCTTGAGAAATGTTTCCAATACAAAAAAGTTTGTAAGGAGCTTCGGTTAATGCATCTGTTATATAGAAAGAACCGTCCACTTCGTCATGCTTTATAAGCGATCTTGCTGCTTGATATCGGTGGCAATTTAATATGTTCATAAGACTGATAGTCCAAAAATTTGCTTTGCCGTTAGATATATCTTTAACATATATATCACTCAGTTTTTCTAACGCCGTTGTTTCTTTTGATTTGTCTTCTGAAATTATATCTTGTATTAATTCAGCATAAGTGGGCCCGTTTTCACCATCGTCTAGTAAAGGTACTTGTACTGGCAATATTGCCATGTTGCTTACTGGCGCTCCTCCGCTATCTATTCCTGTTATTAAACTCGTGATTATCACCATACGTTGGACTGCTGATTCCGATTCAGCATGGCCAGTAATCGTTGTATCTTGTTCGCTCTTTGCTAACGCGTCTGTCTCAGCTTCAGCTATTTGCGGATTTAATAGAGTGAGCCAAATTATTGTTCTGGCTATCTTTCTCAATTCCATTCTTTGTCTCTGTTACGATATGCCTCCACTTCTATTATCTTAATCTTTTTATTCCGTTTTTTCTACTAAATTCGTTTTATAATTTGAAAGCCCGGCTAGACTTTTTATCTAACCGGGCTTTTATTTAATGATTGTCTTGCTTTCTTATTTAGATTTTTCAGCTGTTAAAGCTTCGAATCTCTTGCTTAATCCAAGAACTGAGATTATCCACATAATAACGACAACCATAACGATTGTGCCGAGGATATCAACCAAGCTTGACAGCTTAACGCCACCGCCAACAATCATAAGCAATGTCGATTGTATGAAGGCGCCGCCAGATTTTCCTCCACGACCTGCTAAAATTTCAACAGCTGCCTGTCCTTTGATCTTTAGCTCAGGATCTAGAGGAATATAAGCCATTTGTTTTGTCGAGTCAAATAGAGTATATTTCGTTCCTTTGCTCAAGCAGTTTTGGATAAATCCAACGATAACAGCCAACAACAACACTGAATAGCCCATTAACTGTGCATCTGGACCAACGGAGTTTTTATACATGATAAATCCATAGAACAACGTGCTGGTTACAAGCAATATGATTGGAGTTATCAAAGCAGCAACCTTCCATGAGAATTTGCGGAAAACGTTTTGGGCCGCTATTGCTGATAGGATGGTCACACCACCTGTTGTAAATGAAAGTCTTCCCATCCAAGCGTTATAATCGTTGGTATCTGGGCAAAGTTCTTTCAATTGGCCTTTCCAAACTGCTTCAACCAAGTTAATTGAAATTCCATATGCCAAAACTAGAACGGCTATCATAATCAAGTATGGCGACGTTAAAATGCACTTGAAACTTTCAACGAATCCGAGTTTCGGTTTCTCTTTCTTCTTTGTTCCTTCGCCAGGAGTATATAACTTTGGATCAGTTAGGACGTTTTTATTCATCCAGCGATACAATCCAAGGAGTAAAGCTCCAAATAATAGCACTGCCCCCATTTGATAAAACAGGTTCGTACCGAAGGTATCACCTGCAGCACCTGATTCAGCACTTTTCTTGGCTAAGTTCGCGCAGAACATGATAACAGAACCAGAAGCCAACAATCCGACGTTTCCAATCATACCGAATAAAGCATAGAATCTCTTCGATTCTTTAACTTTCGTTATTTCATTAGCAAACTGCCAGAAAAGAGCCGAAAGAACAACGCTTCCCCATAGTTCCGCTAGGATATAAAACAGCGAGAAGCTCCAGTTCCCAATGACAGGGAAAAACCAGTGCAATGCTGGATAAGATGTTTGCAATGAAACAATCGTTTCTTCAGAAAAATGCAACACATCTCGCAATGGATAAAGAACAAATCCAAAAGTAACAAAGAACGCAAGGAAAAATGTTACGATTGAATAAAACAATTTTTCTCTGTCCATAATATTTGCAAGTTTTACGAAAATGATCATGAAAATGACGGCTGATGGTGTCACTCCATAAAGCTTTAAAAAGCCCAAAGTTTCAGCCCCACCGCAAACGGCTTTGCTGACCATTAGCGTATCTTTTAAGTCTCTCACGAGTGTGTATATGAAGAGGATGCAGAGCATCATCAAACCCATCGGTAAGAACTTCTTCAATTCAAAGTTATGAATAGGCCACAAA
>CAJOOW010000042.1 GCA_905236375.1 uncultured Alphaproteobacteria bacterium
AAAACCGGTAACTACAAAGAGATAACGCTTGAAGTTATGCAACATATCGGAGAAAGAACGGTTCGTTGTATTGCTATGTCATCAACAGACGGAATTTCAAGAGGAATGGAAGTTGTTAATACGAAAGCTCCAATTATGGTCCCTGTTGGAAGAGCGACTTTAGGCCGAGTCTTAAATGTTACAGGAGATCCAATTGATAATCACGATCCAGTTGAAACTGATACTTATTTGCCAATTCACAGAGACTCTCCAGTATTTTCCCAGCAATCGACTAATACTGAGATGTTGGTAACCGGAATTAAAGTTATTGATCTTTTGACTCCTTATATCAAAGGCGGAAAAATAGGGCTTTTTGGAGGAGCTGGAGTTGGAAAAACCGTTCTGATTATGGAATTGATTAATAACATCGCTAAAAAACATGGCGGATTCTCAGTTTTTGCTGGAGTTGGAGAAAGAACAAGAGAAGGAACAGATCTTTTTGAAGAAATGATTGCTTCAGGAGTTAACAAGGAGCCAGGAGAAGAAGGATCAAAAGCAGCTTTAGTTTATGGCCAAATGAATGAATCTCCAGGAGCAAGAGCCAGAATAGCTCTAACGGGGCTTACAATGGCAGAATATTTCAGAGATACAGAAGGAAAAGATGTTTTGTTTTTCGTTGATAATATTTTCAGATTTACTCAAGCCGGATCTGAAATTTCAACGCTTCTTGGAAGAATTCCTTCCGCTGTTGGATATCAACCGACTTTGGCAACAGAAATGGGATCTTTGCAAGAAAGAATAACTTCAACAGTTAATGGTTCAATAACTAGTATTCAGGCGATTTATGTTCCAGCTGATGACTTAACTGATCCTTCAGCTGTTACTTCATTTATTCACCTCGATGCAACGACTGTTTTAAGTCGCCAGATTTCATCATTTGGAATTTTCCCAGCTGTTGATCCTTTGGAATCAACATCACGAATGATGGATCCTTCAATTATCGGAGAAGAACACTATAAAGTTGCAAGAGATGTTCAATATGTTTTGCAAACTTTCAAATCGCTTCAGGATATAATAGCAATTATCGGAATGGATGAATTGTCAGATGAAGACAAGCTCATTGTAAGCAGGGCTAGAAAGATTCGGCAATTCTTGTCGCAGCCATTTCAATCAGCTGAAAATTTCACTGGGAGAAAAGGAGTATTTGTCGAATTAGCCGATACAATTGAAGGATTTAAAGCAATAGTCAATGGTGATGTCGATCATATTCCTGAAGTCATGTTCTCATTTAAAGGAACAATTAATGACGTCATAAAGGCTTATGACGAATCTGATAAAGATTGATGAACTCTTGTAAAACTTGCTCTTCTTCTTGCTCTGTATCATTGTTGATATCTAATGTAATTATTTGATTTGAGGCAATTGTATAACTTACCTTTTTTTCACAACACTGCTGGACAAATTCTTTTAAAGTTCCTGATGATTCATAAACTCTTTCACCAAATTCGGTCTTGATTAAATAATGGAATATGATTTCATATTCCTTTGAATCCTCTGATTCATAACAGTATCTCCAAATATGATAATTTTTACCAACAGGAGCACTCAATTGCCTGAAAAAGAGAGTCTGTTGAGATTCTTTGGAATTATCCTGAATGAAAATATATTCCAGCGTCCCGCTTAATGGATTTAGTCTGCAAAGGAATTGCCCTTCCATGCTTTCGAAATTTGAAGTTTCTGGAGTATATCCTGAATCTTTGGAAGCAAGAACAGAAAACACAAGAGAATAAAACAACGTTGAAATGAAAATTTTTAAAAAGATTTTCGTTTCATGAAAGGAATTAACGAACATTTTTATCATGCTGATGATCAATGAGCTATCGCTACGTTATGCATGAAAGAGAAAAAAATCAGACTAAAGCAAATAGCTTTATAATCTTCGTATGAATATTCTCCTCTTCTTAAAAATGCAGCTCTTCCAAACGGCAGGTGATTATTTGGATCTACTAAAGCCCTTATATAGTCAAATGCGGAACACTCTGGATTAACGAGAAAAACACTACGCCAAGGAACCAATGCTTGTTCTAATCCATCAATTGTTTGGATTCGTTGAGTTTCAACATAAACTGTCCAATCTTCCATTCCATTTTTTGTGACAAAAACATAGTCTTTAAATTTTATGGGATCATTGCTTAAAACGATTGCCATATATCCCTTTTCTGAATCATCAGATTGAACGGGCTGAATTTCTGAACTGTTTGTGTTATAACAAAAGATTACTAAGAATGCAATTTTTAAAATATTCATATTAAATCCACAACATTTTTGTTGCATTGTATCATTTGGATAACAAAGATGGAAACTTAAAATTTTTTCGATTTCCATTCAATAAAATTGTAATGTGGCATTATAAAGACAACATATCTCCGATAGTTGAAATTGTGCAATATCCCATAACATGCGTAAATTCTTGTCCGCAATCTATGAGAAGTTTTTTCCCATCGCCACTAGAAGCGGTAAATTCATTCTTTTGCAATCGTGAGTCCCAATAAGCGGCAAGTTTTACGCATGCTATCGGAGTTATTATATCGTGAAATATTCCTAACCTTGGAGAGAAGACTTTGGCACAGAAGTCATAATCAAGATCAGTTTCATAGTGAGTATCAGCGGTTATTATAAAGGAATTATAATCGATGTTCGTCAACATATCTGAGTTGGGAGTTAAGTTTAACAGCCGTTTCGGACTACGAATTTCTATAATTAAATCATCTTTGCATTGTGCCAATGAAACTAACAATTCTCCATTTAATGCAGAGTTCAAGCTCACAGGCATAGGAGTCTTTTCAAGCTCAACAGTTGAAAATCTAATTTTTATTCTTCCTGATTTTTCTATTTCAACAGAAAACACTCTGATTCCACAAATAATGCTGAAATTTGTTTGATTTGTCGTTTCATTTATAACTTTTGCCGCCGCGTATAAAGCATTTCCGAAAAACATACCTTTTTGCCTTGGTGTATAGCAGACGGATTCGAAAGTGCCATTCTTTAAATCTTTTAAAAAAATCGTTTCAGGAGCATTTATCTCCATCGCGACTTTTTGTAATAAGCCTTCGTTCGTTAAATCATCCAGGAAAAAAACAGCGGAAGGAATTCCGTGAAATGTTTCTTTATTAAATGTGTCAACTATCCAAAATTTTGTAGCCATGCAAATCTCCAGTGTCTCGATGGTGTTATTGTCCCAAAAATTAACTGCTTTATCAACAAATTAATTTACGTGAGATTCCAAAATTTTATCGAAAAATTTTATTTACATCTTGATAATTTTATTATATAATTCTCGCAGTTTTGTGTAATTTTTACAGGTTTTTTCAAATGAAAAAATTGTTATTTGTTTCCATAATTTTGGGAACTCTTTTGTTGAATGAAGATGCTGCTTCAATGAATAATTTTAACAGAGGGTTTAGGTCTCCATTTTTGACGCCGAGTTCTT
>CAJOOW010000043.1 GCA_905236375.1 uncultured Alphaproteobacteria bacterium
TCTGTCGAGTTTATTTACGAAACAAATTCTTGGAACATTGTATTTATCTGCTTGTCTCCAAACTGTTTCACTTTGTGGTTCAACACCGGCAACACCATCAAAAACCGTAATGGCTCCATCAAGAACTCTCAAGCTTCTTTCAACTTCAACCGTAAAATCAACGTGGCCTGGGGTATCAATAATGTTAATTCTGTGATCTTTCCAAAAACAAGTCGTTGCAGCGGAGGTAATTGTTATTCCTCTTTCCTGCTCTTGTTCCATCCAGTCCATCGTGGCTCCGCCTTCATGAACTTCTCCAAGTTTATATGATTTTCCAGTGTAATACAAAATTCTTTCGGTAGTTGTCGTTTTTCCGGCATCAATGTGAGCCATAATGCCGATATTTCTGTATTTTTCAATAGGTGTTGACCGCTTCATAAATAACCTTCCTCCCTCAAATTACCATCTATAATGAGCAAAAGCTCTATTGGCTTCTGCCATCTTATGCGTATCTTCTTTCTTCTTGATTGCAGCTCCTTTTCCAGATGCTGCATCTAATATTTCAGCAGCCAATCTTTCTTCCATGGTCTTTTCTGATCTTGAACGTGCCGCATTAATAACCCATCGAATTGACAAAGCTTGAGCTCTTGCCGGAGCAACTTCCGTTGGAACTTGATAAGTCGCACCACCAACACGACGAGATCTAACCTCGAGAGTTGGACGAACATTTTCCAATGCTTCTGAGAATAATTCAAGACAGCTTTTTCCATTTTTGCCATGAATTCTATCAAAAGCTCCATACATTATTCTTTCGGAAACTGATTTTTTGCCATCATACATTAAACAATTCATAAATTTTGTAACAACAGCATCCCCATATTTTGGATCTTTTAGTATTTCTCGCTTTTCAGCAGCTCTACGTCTTGCCATTTTCTTAAACCCCTTTCACAAAAACTATTTAGGTTTCTTTGCACCGTATTTAGAACGGGCACGTTTTCTATCTTTAACTCCTTGTGTATCAAGGGTTCCTCTAATTATGTGATACCTAACACCAGGTAAGTCTTTGACACGCCCACCTCTTATCATAACAACAGAGTGCTCTTGCAAGTTGTGTCCTTCTCCTGGAATATATCCCGTCACTTCATATCCATTTGTTAAACGAATACGAGCAACCTTTCTCATAGCTGAGTTAGGCTTCTTAGGAGTAGTTGTAAAAACACGAGAGCAAACCCCTCTCTTTTGAGGACAAGACTCCAACGCAGGAACCTTGTTTCGAGCGATCCTAGATTTTCTAGGAGACCTTATTAACTGATTAATTGTAGGCATTATTCCCTTTAAAAATCAAAAAACTTAACTTGCCCGCGCACTTAAAAAGGCCGAGCTTCACGGGACATTGTACTCTTCATCGATAAAAATGTCAATAGAATATTTATGAGTAGAAATTCGTTGAGCTTCAAAAGAAAATTGTGACAAATCTAAATAATAACAACTGCTATCATTGATAAATTTTGGCTGGCCGGTTAAAATATAAAACGAATTTAAAAACATGTTTTTATAAAAAACACTACAAAACACAAAGAATTCGCAAAAAGTCAAATCAAGAATTGTTTTTTTTTTTTTGAATTATACAAAAATTCCATAAAGAAATTTTTTATGGGACTATTTAAAGTTTGACATTAGAAGAGGAAGTGATTTAGCATAGAAATAGTTGGTAACTGTCTTGCTAACTGAAAAATCGTTTTTGATATTGAGATTCGTAGAAATCCAGAAGATGAATCGGCGGCGGGGATTAGTTTGAATGCAATTTAAATATCTGTTAGAATATAGGCTGTTAGGTTTTTGATGCTGGTATAAAATGCCTTTAGCTGAAATTGAGAAGAATTTGGAACATTGGGTAAAGACTATCTTAGCGGCGACTTCAGCGCAAGAACTTGAAAGATTAAAGGCTGATATTATTGGAAAATCTGGAGTAGTAACCGATGCTTTTAAAATGCTTAAAGATGTTTCAGTTGACGAACGAAAGAGTTTTGGAGAAAAGCTAAACAAAATCAAAGTTCAAATCGAAGAGACAATAGCTCAACAACGCAAAAAGCTTGAAGATTATGAAATATCTGAAAAGCTCAAAAATGAAACGCTTGATATAACGCTTCCTGTTGAAAATGATCATTTTGGAGGGCTTCATGTTATCACTCAATCGTTAAGGAGGATTCGGGATCATTATGCTGCTCGAGGATTTTTGGTTTTGGATGGGCCTGAAATTGAAACAGATTTTTATAATTTCGATGCATTGAATATTCCAAAGCACCATCCAGCGAGACAGAGTCACGATACTTTTTACCTAAAAGGTTTTGATGAAACTTTATTAAGAACTCAAACTTCATGTGTTCAAATAAGAGCAATGCAAGAATATGGAGTTCCGATTCGGATGATTTCTATTGGAAAGACTTATAGAAATGATCAACTTGATGCGACTCATTCCCCGATGTTTCATCAACTCGAAGGTTTGGTTGTTGACAGAAAACCTTTAACAATTGGTCATTTAAAAAGTGAACTTAAAAAGTTTTTAGAATTCTTTTTTGAAGCTGATAGTACAGCTATAAGATTCAGGCCGAGTTTCTTTCCATTTACTGAGCCTGGGATGGAATTTGATTGCAAATATACCAAAAAAGATGGCAGACTCATTATCACAGATCAGGGGGATAAATGGATAGAGCTTGGCGGAGCCGGAATGGTTCATCCTAATGTTTTTAAAAGTTGTGGGATCGAAGGGCCTGTTTATGGATTCGCATATGCTTTTGGCTTAGATCGAATTATAATGTTGAAAAATGGAATTACGGATATCAGAAATCTTTTTGACACAGATCAAAGGTGGCTGAAGTATTATGGGACCTGATCACAAAGTCATTGACGGATCATTTAGAACAATTCTCCGAATTGCTTTTCCTCTCATGATTTCGGAGTTGTCGAATAATCTTTTGCTTCTAACCGATCGAATGATTTTGGCATATCATTCAATAAACTCAATGAATGCTGCTGCAATTTGCGGAAATCTTTGTTCGATTTTTGTAATGTTTTGGTTGGCAATTGCAGGAGTTGCTGAGGTTTATGTTGGCCAAGGAAATGGAAGAAAAGAATATAATCGGCTGGCAATTCCATCGTGGCAAATGATTTATTTTTCGCTTTTGGGATTTTTGGTTTTTCTTCCAGTTGCTTATTTTACAGAATATATCAATTTGCTTCCTGATTTCTGTAAGGCTGAAGGAATAGAATATCAAAGAACGATAACATGTGGATGCGCTCTTCCTGCTTTAAAAATCGCATTTGCGTCGTTTTTTATAGGCCAAGGGAAAACGAAGATTATCACCTATTCTGTTTTGTTTGGATCGATCTTAAATGTCTTTTTGGATATCTTGCTGATTTTTGGCTATAAAGATTTGATTCCATCGCTTGGATGCCGAGGAGCAGCTCTTGCCACCATTATTTCTGAAATTGTTCAGATTGTGATCTTGGCTTTGATTTTCTTTAATAAAAACAATCGAAACCATTATAAAACTTGGGAAAATCGGAAATTCAACAAGGAAGTCTTCTTCGGATGCATTAAGATTGGGTATCCGATGTCAATTGGAAGAGTTATTGATCTTGCAGCATGGTATTTGATATATGCTGCTCTTAGCCACGTTTCAAGAGATTTGGCGACAATCGATGGGATAACTGTTAGCATTTATATTCTCTTTGCTTTCATAACAGATAGTTTAAGCAAAAGCGCAGCAACGATTTCTTCAAATCTGATTGGGCAAGATAAGCTTGGAGAAATTCAAAAAGCATTCAAAAGATTTGTTGCTATGACATTGGGGCTTTGTTTGATTATGACAATTCCTCTTATTTTTAAGCCAGAAATTATCTTTTTCTTCCTCGATAGGCTTCATGAGGATATTTCGGGCTTATATCCTGAAATGACCTTAATTTTTAAATTGATTTTGATTAGTGTTGGGTTAGAAGCGATTGGATGCATGATTTGGGGAATTCTGTTATCCGGAGGAGATACGAAATATCCGATGGTAATTAATCTATCTTTTCTCTGGGCCATTGTTGTTGTTCCGATAATTGCGATGTTTTATATGAACAATTTGCATTCTGTTTCAATAGTTTATCAGTTAACATTAGTTTGGGATTTTGTTGTTTTGTGTTTTTTCTATCGAAGATACA
>CAJOOW010000044.1 GCA_905236375.1 uncultured Alphaproteobacteria bacterium
CAGGGGAAAAGAGAGTCTATAGCAGGAGTTACAGAAATCAGTCAAATTGGCGCGCCTGGCATAAAATCCTCAGAGAAGATAACATTGCAAGATGCAACTAGCCTCTCTGAGTATTTGGATGTTGCTGGGAACAAACAGCATATCTCGATAAATCACAAAATGAAACAAGATACTAAGCGTCTTTGGAAAGTTTCATTAAAAGGGAGTGCAATAAACTCCGACCCAATAGCCTTCGGCGGAAACGTTTATGTTGTCAATTCAAATGGAGATCTCTTGGCAATATCACAAAATGATGGAAAAAAGCTTTGGAGCATTCGAATTGCTCCACAACCTGACACTGCAACATTTTCTGGAGGAATAACTTCAGATGGAACAAGAATCTATGCTGCAACGAACATCGGAGATGTTGTTACTGTTGATAGCAAAACTCAAAAGATCGTGTGGAAAAAATCTCTAAAATATCCATTAAGAGGAGCTCCTTTATACACAAATGGGAAGTTGATAGTCAACACAATAGACGGACAAACTTTTGCTTTAAATTCAGCAAATGGAAATATTATTTGGACTAAAACAAGTCCTAGCGAAATGACAATTATGGCATCTGCGGGGACACCAGCATTATATGGAAATGATATAATTTGCGCATATAGCTCCGGAGATCTGAAATCCCTAAACATCCAATCCGGTAGTGATAACTGGGATGAAATATTATCATCGGCTAATTTAGCAGAGAGCGGAGCTGTTATATCTCATATTGCGGCCTCTCCTATCGTATCAAATGGAAAAGTTCTAGCAGCAACTCCAGAGGCAAAAATGGTCATGTTTGATGCTGCTTCAGGAATCCAAATTTGGGAGAAAGAAGTTGGGACAATGACGACTCCTGTAATAAATTCCGGATGGATTTTTGTTCTTACAGGAGATAGATCTGTTATTTGCTTATCAGAAAAAGATGGCTCAACAAAATGGATTGTTGCTATAAAAGATCTATATGGCGATAAGTTCTCGAAAGATCTTGAATTTGTAGGTCCAATATTAATTAATGGAGATATTGCAATATTCAGCAACAACGGAGATATTTTTAAATTAGATGTTTCTACTGGAAAATTAAAAAAGACTGAGAAAATCAGCAATATGTCGACAAATAGAACTCCGATTATTGTTGATGGGAAGCTTTTTGCTGTAACTTCAAGAGCTGATCTCTATGCGATTGGATAAATTCCAAATAGCTCTCATCGGCCGAACAAATGTTGGCAAATCGACTTTGTTTAACAGACTTTCCGGAACAAGAGAAGCATTGGCATTTGATCGCCCTGGAGTAACTCGAGATATAAAGGAAAAAAGCATTGATATTTGGGGAAAATCTGCTATTTTGATCGATTCTCCAGGAATGTTTGATTATGCCGACTGCGATAATGATCCAAAATTAATGTCGGCAATCAATGCAAAACTGAACGAGATAATAAAGAATTCAAATCTTGTGATTTTTGTAATCGATGGCATTGTTGGTATCACTCCAAATGATGATGAAATAGCAAGAATATTGCGAAAAAGCGGGAAAAATATCGTTGTTGTCGTCAATAAAAGCGAAAGCAAATCTTCAACATTTTCGTTCGCAGATGCTATGAAATTCGGGTTTAATGATGTTGTTCAAATATCGGCAGAACATGGCCTTGGAATTGATGAACTTTATGAAATTCTCAATAAATATCTTCCTGAAAATTCGAAATCAGAACAACAAAAAGACGAAGATTCAGAGATTATCAAACTCGCTATAGTTGGAAGACCAAATGTTGGCAAATCAACTATTGTTAACAAATTAATAAAAAAAGATAAGCAGCTTGTTGCTGATTATGCAGGCGTTACTCGAGAAAGCTCATCATCTGATTTCGATTTTGAAGATCGAAAAATCAGAATTATTGATACTCCTGGAATAAGGCGCCAATCTAAGATTAAAGACATTTTAGAAAAAATCTCAGTTTCAAGTTCTAAAAATTCTTATAAAAAAGCGGATGCCGTCATATTGATTATTAACGCCTCAACTTTGATAGCCGGAGAAATCGAAAAGCAAGATTTGACATTAGCCTCAGATATCATAAAGGCTGGGAAGGCTCTTGTTATTGCTTTTAACAAATATGACAAGACTCCATATAAAAAAGAGGATAAGCCTGAATTTTTGAAACGGAATTTTGCCAGAAGTTTTTCTCAATTAAAAGACGTTCCATTTCTTTTCACTTCCGCTTTAAATGGCGAAAATATCAACAAAATGCTGAAAACTGTTATTTCAGTTTATGATAAACAGGCAAAGAAATTTAAGACTTCGGATCTGAATGATTGGCTCAATTTCATAAATCAAAGCGATATTTTGCAAAACGGATCCGCGAAGTTTAAATTGAAATACATAACTCAAGTTGGAAGCATTCCCCCAACTTTTTTGATCTTCGTTTCGAATAAAACCAATATGCGAGATGATCACAAGCGATTTATCATCAATAATCTCAAAAATTATTTTAGTCTTTCTGATATAGCAATTAATGTTATTTTCAGAGATCAGAGCAAGAAAAAATGAATTGTTGCCGAATAATTGGCGGGAATCTGAAAAGGAGATTCATAAAAGTTCCCGAAACAAAATCAACTCGCCCGACAACTGATATCGTAAAACAGTCTCTATTTAACGTTTTGATCCACAGATTTCAAATAGACTTTTCAAAAACTTTCGTTATTGATCTTTTTGCAGGGTCTGGCTCTTTGGGAATTGAAACAATCTCTTATGGATCTAAAAAAGTTATCTTTGTTGATTCGAACAATAAAGCAATTTCTTGCATAAAAGACAATCTCAAACAACTTGAAATAACTCAATTTGCAGAAGTTTTAAATAAGAGCTCAGAACGCATTCCAGACAAAGTTTTTCAAGAATCAGCGGAAAAATTTGAAAATATCCTGATTTTCATGGATCCACCATATGCTGAAAAAGAATTGTTAAGAAGCCAGATTTTGAGATTTTCAGATTTATTCAAAGAAAAAAGACTTTTAATCATAACTGAAAGTGATGAAGAAATTGAAATTGAGGGAATAAAACATTCAATCGCAACTAGTCATGGAGACACGATTGTGCAGGCATTTTATCTGAATGAATTCTAAAAATTTTTGATATCTCAAAATTTTATGATTATAAGATACGATGAGCTTTTTCTTGATTTTTTGGCTTTTATAGTGTTTAATCAGAAAGTCAAATCTATAAGTCAAAAAGATAATTAATGCTACAAAGTATGAGAATAGTTGGTGGTTGCCAACTAAAAGGAGAAATCGAAATAAGTGGAGCCAAAAATCTCGCTTTGCCGGCACTTGTAGCATCTTTGTTAACTGAAGAAAAAATAACTTATAAAAACGTTCCAAATTTGACTGATATCAAATCGCTTTTGGATCTCTTGGAATACATTGGGCTCACGATTAATCAAATTGATCAGCACACTTTTGAATTATCGACGAAAGGTGTCAAATCAACTGAAGCTCCATACGATTTTGTTAGAAAGATGAGAGCTTCTATTTTGGTTTTAGGCCCATTGGCTGCAAGATTCAAAGAGGCAACGGTTTCACTTCCAGGAGGATGCGCTATTGGAGTCAGAGGAGTTGATCTTCATATCAGAGCCTTAGAAATGATGGGAGCTGAGGTTTCAATTGAAAACGGATATATCAAAGCGAGAGCTCAAAATGGATTAACAGGGTGTGATATAACATTTCCGACAACAACAGTAACTGGAACTGAAAATATCTTGATGGCTGCAGTTTTAGCAAAAGGAACGACGAGGCTAATTAATGCAGCTATGGAACCTGAAGTTGAAGCATTTTGCGAGCTTTTAAATAATATGGGTGCCAAGATCACTGGAGCCGGAACTTCAATAATAACAATTGAAGGAGTCAACAAACTTCATGGGACAGAATTCGAAATCATTCCAGATAGGATTGAAGCTGGAACATATGCAATAGCCGCAGCTGTAACTAATGGAGAGGTCCTGTTAAAAAACTGCCGATATGAACATTTAACGTCTTTCTTTGAAACTTTAAGCTCAGCAGGCGTTATGTGTGAAGAGAAAAATGACGGAGTTTTGGTCTATCAGAAAGATTCAGAAATTCATCCAGTTGATATTCAAACGGCACCATATCCAGGATTTCCAACAGATCTTCAAGCGCAATACACTGTTTTAATGGCACTTTGCAATGGAACCGCATCAATAACGGAAAACATCTTTGAAAATCGTTTTATGCATATTTCAGAGCTTCAAAGAATGGGAGCAAATATTTCGATCCATGGAAAAACAGCAATGGTGACAGGTGTTGAAAAACTGACTGGAGCACAAGTTATGGCAACAGATTTGAGAGCTTCTGTTTCTCTTGTTATCGCTGGTCTTATTGCTGATGGCGAAACAATTGTTAACAGGCTTTATCATCTTGATCGAGGATATGAAAATATAGAAGAAAAACTTAACAATTGTGGAGCTAATCTAGAAAGGTTTGCTGTTTAATTATGTCATTTTTTAAAAAGCTAAAATCTGCATTTTCGAATCTAACAACAGCAAAAGGTAATATTGAACTCGAAGATACTCTGATTGAAGCTGATTTTGGGGTTGATCTTGCAACAAAGATTTCTAAAGAAATTGGCAAAGAAGACGATATCGCACAAGCTCTAAAAACCAAAATAGAGTTAATTTTGAATCCTCTAATAAAAGAACTTCAAATAGATCCTTCAAAGAAACCTTTTGTGATTATTCTTGAAGGAGTTAACGGCAGTGGCAAAACAACAACTGTCGCCAAATTGGCCTATTATTTTAAATCAAAAGGTTTGTCGGTTGATATCGCAGCATGTGATACATTCAGAGTAGCAGCAACCGAACAGTTGGCCGTTTGGGCTGAAAAATTGAATTGCAACATTTTTAAGTCTGAAAAACCAAAAGATCCGGCAAGCGTTGCATTTGAGGCTTTAAGCAATTCAAAAAGTGACATTCTAATAATCGACACAGCAGGAAGATTGCAAAATAATACAAACTTAATGAATGAGCTATCGAAAATCCACAGGGTTTTACAAAAGATTGATGATTCAGCTCCTCATTCAACAATTTTGGTTCTCGACGCAACAACGGGGCAAAATCTCATTGATCAAGTCAGAGAATTTCAAAAAATTCATCAAATTTCTGGGGTCATCTTAAACAAACTTGATGGAAATGCAAAAGGAGGAGCTATAGTCAGAGTAGCTAGTGAATTCAAACTTCCAATTCTTGGAGTTGGAATTGGAGAATCAGAAAAAGATTTTGAACCTTTTTCAATTGAGAAGTTTTTAAAAGATTTAATGGAGTGAATCGATATGTGTGAACATAATCACGAACACGATCATAATCATGAATGCGAACATGAACATTGCTGCGGAATCCACACTAAAAAGAAGTGGATAATCTATTTAACAGCCATAGCTCTTGGGATCGCTTGCGGATTTTCCGGCATTTCA
>CAJOOW010000045.1 GCA_905236375.1 uncultured Alphaproteobacteria bacterium
GCTACATAACTGCGCCGGCTTCTAAACTGAATTTCTCAAAATTCTAGGTCTTTTGGTTAATTAGTTTCAGAAAAAATCCTGTAAGTAACAAATTCATCAAGAAGTTTTCTGAAAAAACGATTGTTTAGTTAGCAATCCGCCACTAACTGTTTTCATGTTAAATCAGCCCCTCTCTCTTTGTCAAATTCTAAATAGTCCCATAAAATTTTAGATAATTTTAAATTTATGTAAAAAATCCTTGTTTGCCTTTTTTTTTTCTGTGTTATAATTAAAATAGGACAGTTGTTTATAGCAATATAAAATGTTTTTTAATAAACTTAAAATATCCGTAATTATTGGATTTGTTGTGTTGGCTTTTTCTCTCGCCTATGCATCGGAGCCTAATCCAACCGATGCACAGATAAAACATGAAAGAACGAAACTGCTTGCTAAATTAGAAAAAGTACTGAAACTACCAGATATAATCTGTAACAACATACTTCAAATCGAGCCAGCAGGTTCGCAGACACAATGTGATGAGAGATACATAGAGATTTTCTTAGATTGAAGTTTGGACATATTTTGGGTTGGTTATCCGGCTTATATAAAGACAATAACTTTAAAATTCCCAACGAAGATTATAAATTTCTTTTAGAGCGTTTGCTTGAATATCGTTATTTTAAATAACTGCTTACATTTCTTCTGAGACTGAGATATTTTAAGTTGCATGAAAGATCAACAAGAATGTAAAATTTAAACACGGAAACGCAAAAGCACAGGAAAATTTTTCATGAGTGTCGATAAAAACAAAGCATTAGATGCAGCTTTGCAACAAATAGAAAGAGTCTTTGGCCGAGGATCTGTGATGAAACTTGGGCAACGTGAAGTCATAGAAATTGAATCAATTTCAACAGGATCAATTGGACTAGACCTAGCCCTTGGAATCGGAGGATTTCCGAAAGGAAGGATAATCGAAGTTTATGGTCCTGAATCTTCTGGAAAAACAACATTGGCTCTTCATGTTATTGCAAATGCTCAAAAAAATGGCGGAAATTGTGCTTTTATCGACGCTGAACACGCTCTCGATCCAGTCTATGCAAAGAAACTTCATATTGATATTGATAATTTGATTATTTCTCAACCAGATACAGGGGAACAGGCTCTTGAAATAGCAGATACTCTTGTTCGAAGCGGAGCAGTTGATGTTTTGGTCGTAGACAGCGTTGCAGCTTTGGTCCCAAAGGCTGAACTTGAAGGAGATATGGGAGATTCTCATATGGGGCTTCAAGCAAGGCTTATGAGCCAGGCTTTGAGAAAGTTGACTGGTTCAATTTCGAGAACGAATTGTATGGTTATTTTCATAAACCAAATTCGTCAGAAAATCGGAATTATGTTTGGAAATCCTGAAACAACAACCGGAGGAAATGCTCTTAAGTTCTATGCCTCAGTGAGATTGGATATTCGTCGAATTGGATCAATTAAAGACAAAGATGAAATGCTTGGAAACCAAACAAGAGTGAAGGTTGTCAAAAACAAATTGGCTCCTCCTTTCAAGGTTGTTGAATTTGATATTATGTATGGAGAAGGAATTTCAAAAACCGGAGAATTGATTGATCTCGGAGTTTTGGGTGGAATTGTCGAAAAATCAGGATCCTGGTATTCATACAAGACAACAAGGCTTGGCCAAGGAAAGGAAGCAGCTAGGACTTATCTTAAAGAAAATCCTGAAGTTGCTGATGAAATCGAAAAGGCAATAAGAGCTAACGCTGGGTTAGTCACCGAAAATCTAACTGGGGAGAATATCCCTCTCAGTGAAGATTCTGAGGAATCACCTGAAGTTGTTGAATAATTCTTCAAAAAGACTAAAGGCTATAATCGCAGGAGCTGGAGATTTGCCTCTGCGAGTCATAGACAAACTTTATGAATTGGGCGATGACTTTTTAGTTATTTCCATCGCTGGATTTGGCCCGGAAGAATATCCGCAATTTGAAGTTGGAAATATCGGCGAAATACTGGCCTTTTTAAAAGAAAAAGGAGCAACTGATGTTATTTTTTGCGGAGCTGTCAAAAGACCAAGTTTGTTTTCTCTAAAGCTTGATAATGTTGGGAAAAGATGGCTGAAGAAATTGAGCTTTAGAGCTTTTTTAGGCGATGATGCTCTTCTAAAAGGGATTCGATCATTGTTGGCCGAAGAAGGACTAAATGTTGTTAGTCCTCAAGAAATTCTAAAAACTCTATTAACTCCTTCTGGGCTTTTGACTATTCAGAAGCCAACAGATATGGATTTAAAAGACATTGCCAGAGGAATTTTTGTTTTAAATGCGATGTCAAAAGCAGATGTCGGTCAGGCTGTTATTGTCCAAGAAGGAGTTGTTCTTGCAATAGAAGCTGCTGAGGGGACAGCAAAACTTATTGAAAGATCTGCAACTTTAAAGTTAACAAACGAAAAAGGAGGCGTTTTGGTCAAAACTTCAAAAGTAGACCAAGATCAATCTATCGATTTGCCCACAATTGGCCCAAAAACAATCATGGAAGCTAAGAATTCAAATCTTTCCGGCATTGCAATTGGAGCAAATGTTTCTCAGATAATTGATTTCGAAGAAACAGTAAAGTTAGCCAACGAAAACGAAATTTTCATAATTGGAGTTTGAGATCAGATTTTTTGTTTGACCTTTTATGAAAAAATTCCAATGTATCGCTTAAAAAATGAATTTTTTGATAGAAAATTAATAAATTCGGTTTAGAATATATGGTAGATGGGATGAGCCCATTAATTTTATTTCTTTTAGGAGAATTTAATATGATGACAAAAATTAGTTTATTAGCTCTATTACTAGCAGCTTTTTCTTATGGATATGCAGCTGATAAAACTGAAAAGACAGAAGCTTCCGCAGAAGCAACGACCGAAGTTGTGAAAACAGACAAAGATGCAGATAAAGCTGCTGATAAGAAAGACGAAGCCAAGGAAGAAGAAAAAGTAAAAGAAGAAGATAAAGCAAAAGATGAAGAGAAATCAGCTGACAAAGAGAAAAAATGTGACAAAAAGAAATGCAATAAAAAGCACAAAAAGCATCACAAAAAAGTCGAAGTGAAAGAAGAAGAAAAGACTGTAGAACAAGATAAAAAAGATGTAAAAGAAGAAGAGAAAAAGGTTGAAGAAGATAAAGCTGCTGATGAAGAAAAAGCCGAGCCATCAGCGGATAAAAAGAAAGAAGAAAAGAAAGACTAAATTCTTTCATTAAATGTCTTTTGCGCCCTCGAAACTGAGGGCGTTTTTTATAACCTAAATTTTCTATCCAAATCATGGGTTTGTTTTTATAAAGAAGCTATGATACTATAAATTAGACGAGCAGATTGGTGTTTATATGAATGAGAATCCGAAAGATCGTTTTAGACTAGGAGTCGGAATGGTCTTGGTAAATAAGGACAAAGAGATTTTCGCTGGAAAGCGGAATTCAACTAATATAAAGATGATTTCTTGGTTTTTAAACAGACCATGGCAAATGCCCCAAGGTGGAATTGAAGAGAACGAAACTCCATATGAAGCAGCCTTACGAGAGCTTGATGAAGAAATTGGCACAAATAACGTCGAATTGATTGCAGAGACTGAAGACTGGCTTGAATATATTATTCCTCCAAATCTTAGAAGGAAAGAAAGTAGATTTATGGGACAACGACAAAAATGGTTTCTTCTCAAATTTTTAGGCGAAGATAAAGATATAAATCTAAAGACAACTAATCATAGCGAATTTGATTCATGGCGTTGGATGAAACCCGGAAATGTTGTTAGGCTTTCGGTTAATTTTAAACGCAATCTTTATGTTGAAGTTTTTAAAAGGTTCAAAGACTTTTTTACGGAAAACAATAAGTCCTTAACATCTTGATATAAAAAGATACAGCATTTTATCTCCACACAGCATAGGCAGATAATTCTGGAATCTTTATTGGTTCTCCTGAATTCTGCTCATCTTTTTCCTTGTTATTGAATCAAGATATTTTTTTCGAAGTCGAATTGATTTTGGAGTAACTTCAACCCTTTCATCATTTTTGATATAGGCGATTGCTTGTTCTAATGACATTTCTCTTGGATTTGGAAGTTTGATATTTTCATCTTTTCCGGCAGCTCTGCAGTTTGAAAGCTGTTTTTCTTTGGTTGGATTAACTTCCAATTCATTTTCACGACTATGCTCTCCAATAATCATTCCTTCATAAACAGGATCTCCTGGATGAACGAACAATGTCCCTCGATCTTTTAAGAAAAATAGCGCATATGGAACAGCTTTTCCATTTGCAACAGAGACCAAAACCCCACGAGCTCTCTCTTCAATTGGGCCTTTATGCGGAGCATATGAATGGAATGATCTATTCATGATTCCAGAACCTCTAGTGTCTGTTAAAAACTCCCCATAATATCCAATTAAACCTCTCGTTGGAATTAAGAATTTTATCCTTGTTTTGCCAACTCCTGAAGGCCTCATATCAACCATTTCGCCTTTTCTTTGTATGAGTTTATCAACAACAGTACCAGTAAATTCATCATCCAAATCAACATAAAGTTCTTCGATTGGTTCTAATGTTTCTCCAGTCGTTGGATCTTTTTGGAAGAGAACTTTAGGCCTTCCAATTGAAAGCTCAAAGCCTTCTCGTCTCATTGTTTCAATCAAAATGCCTAGCTGAAGTTCTCCTCTTCCTGCGACTTCATAAGATTCTTCTTGAGTTGATCTTTTCACTGTTATAGAAACATTTCCTTCAGCTTCTTTAAAAAGCCTGTCTCCAATGACTCTAGATGTCAAATTCTTGCCCTCTTTTCCAGCAAGAGGAGAATCATTAACAAAAAATGTCATTGATATCGTTGGAGGATCAATTGGCAATGAATGCAATGGCTCGGTTACTTCCATAGAGGCTATCGTATCTGCAACTGTTGCTTTTTCAAGCCCAGCAATTGCTATGATATCTCCAGCTTGTGCTGTTTCAATCGGAATTCTTTTTAATCCCTCAAAAGCCAGCAATTTTGTTAATCTCGCCTTTTCAACATCTCCATCAACTCCAGGCCTCAAAGCATGGACTGCATCATTTATATTTGCTGTCCCACTCAAAATTTTCCCGGTAAGAATTCTGCCTAAATACTGGTCATATTCAAGAAGAGTGACCAACATTTTAAAATCTGATCCTTCTTCAATTGTCGCATTAGGAACATGCCCAATAATAGTGTCGAGAAGTGGCGCCATATCTTTTTTCTCGTCATTTTCAAGATCTTTGACAGCCCATCCATTACGACCTGAAGCATAAATAATCGGAAAATCAAGCTGAGTGTCATTTGCTCCTAGAGCTATGAATAATTCAAAAACTTCGTCTAAAACTTCAGAAACCCTGGAATCGGATTTATCGATTTTATTAATAACAACAATCGGATTTAAGTTTAAGGCCAGAGCTTTTGAAAGAACGAATTTGGTTTGAGGCATCGGTCCTTCAGCTGCATCAACCAAAACCAAAACTCCATCGACCATACTGAGAATTCTTTCAACTTCTCCTCCAAAATCAGCGTGGCCTGGGGTATCGACTATATTTAATTTTGTTCCTTTCCAATTGAAACTTGTGCACTTCGCAAGAATCGTAATTCCACGTTCTCTTTCAAGTTCATTTGAATCCATCGCACAAGTTTCAATGGTCTGATTATCTCGAAATAGACCGCTTTGCTTAAACAATGCATCAACAAGAGTTGTTTTTCCATGGTCAACGTGAGCAATAATAGCTAAATTTTTAATGTTTGTAGACATGAGTCCAAGTCCCTATAGTTATTCGTTTTACAAAAATTGCATTAAGAGGCAATCAACCTCCCGATCAGTTCTTATTGTATATTATTTTAAACATAAACGCAAGAAAATGCGAAAAATGTATGTGAAGTTATAGCATGTTTATAATCGCTTCTGATTAAAAGAAAATGTCTAAAATTTTTATGGGACTATTTAGAATTTGACATTTGATAAGAAAAAATGCAAAACTGAAATTAAGTTGAATGCTTCGCTTTGTCGTAGGGGCACAGAGGAACATTCCACTTAGTTTTCATAGAGGATTCAATTCTCAGACACATTTTAAGACTCAGTTTTGCTAGTAACTCTTAACTTTCAGTAATATCTTTTTGAATTGCATAGATGTGTGCTACTTCATAAAAAAAACTATGCAAATCTCATCAAGATAAGCTGATTAAATTTAAATGCAGCTTTTTTAGCACTGAGAAATTGAATTCAAAAACAATCAATCATTATTCAAGGTTAGAAAGCGTTATCAAAAGATAATTGCCTAGAAAAACAATCATTTATAAAAAAGAAAGGATAAAAACATGGATAAGGAAATAGAAATTATGGCAAAAACAATTTATGGAGAGGCCAGGGGAGAATATAAAAAAGAGGGGATTAAAGCGCTTGAAGCGGTCGGACATGTTATTATGAACCGATCTCTTTCGAGTTCTCTTCCAGTTTCATCAGAATGTCTCAAACCTAAACAATTTTCATGTTGGAATCCGGGTGATCCAAATCGCAAAGTAATTGAGAATGCAACACTATCGGATCCGGTTTATAGAATCTGTTATATCGTTGCAAAAAGGATTATTTGCGGAGAGGTCGATGACATTACAGGAGGAGCAAATCACTATTACAGTCGTCACTTAAAGAAAATTCCATATTGGGCAAAGGGAAAAATATCAACAGTTCAGATTGGCAACCACATTTTTTTCAAACTTTAAAAATTTGTTTCACTTTATGAGACTGTAAGCAGCCAAAAGCGGATCAGTTATTGCAATAAAAGCACTAATTGCTTGCCTATCTGCGAGCCAAATGCCTTGGGAAAGACCTTGGCTTTGTATCTGAACTATGGGGCGTTGTGGAATGTTTTTTGATGATAGTATTTTCGCTGCAGTATACTGATATGGATAGCCGTTTACTCCATACTCTTGGCATGCTTTCACGA
>CAJOOW010000046.1 GCA_905236375.1 uncultured Alphaproteobacteria bacterium
AAAGCGAAAATCCTCGTCAAATCGCTCAATATTACACTTTACTTGTTCATTGAATCTTTTGGTACTATACCCATAAATTTCCGCCAAGTCGGCATCAAGCATGACTTTAAGCCCACGAATAGTATATATCCGCGACTTGAGCATATTTTCGTCTATCAGGGAAAATTCGGGTTTGGCAATCGCCGTTACTTCTTTCTTCATTTTAACTCCTTCCCGTCTACATGCAAATAAGATGGGACTACACACTTGTTCACTATAAATATAAATTCAAGAATGACGATTGTCAAGAGGAATAACAATTAAAGGTGGAAATTTTGCACTTCAAGATTTTTCTTGCAACTGAATCGTTATCGGAAACGGGATTTCTTTCACGAAGTTTTTCGTTTGTTTCAGGATGCCTTGCAAAGCCGGGATTCGCTCTAGGTAATTTTGAGTGTTGAAATCCATTTCGACAGAGTATTCGTCGATAATTGAGACTTCTAGCGAAAAAATGAATGTTCAGAAATTCAGCCTCGCAATTCACAGTAAGGCTGATAGAACCCTGTCCCTCAAAAGATTTGGAAATGCAGGTGGCCTGTGTCTTATCGCATTCGCGATAGCCCCTGGATTCCTGCTTATAAAAAATCTCAAAGCCAATATTTGGCCATGCCTTTTGCAAGCGAACAAAAGCCGCATAAACACCATCCTTATCCGGGAAGATTCCGTCTGTATTGCTGGCGTAATTCTTCTTGATAAGCGGCTGCCAGAAATTGTGGCAAGCGTCGGATTTAGATTTTGTAGGATTTTCTGAATGATCGCGCATAAAGTAGATTGGAGAAGGTTTTTCCCTCTTCAAAATACATTCTCTATGCGACAGATATAGTCATAAAAAACATAAATAGCTTTTGAAAACTTTACTTCAATGTTTATTTCCGCAGTTTCATAGGCAAAAATATTTACATAAGTGCGGTGCTTGATTGTCCAAACAGTTATGTATAACCTCTTCATCGTAATATAAGATTGCCATCTTTATCAATTGCAGTTAAATCACTATGTCCATTGCCTACATTACGAACTTGACTACCTATAATAAGAAGAGGACTTTTTTCTTCGTCATAATCGTTAACATTTTCGCCAAGGATTCCAGTACGGTTGAGCAGAATATCTTCAATATCTTTTCTGTCAAATTGATTGAACTAAAATCATTTTTTCTAAAGGAATCAATCCCTTTTTGCTTGAGGACAATTCGTACATTTTATATCTCCATCAGGTATTCACTTTTTTCAAGGATTCTTTTACCCTTTCCAAAATCGAATTATTTTAATTCCGTCATATTGCATATATTCTTGATTGTTTCCAACACGATTTTTGTCTATGTGAACATATCCGTCCGAATCAATTTTAATAATTTTAGCATCGCTATCAAACAGAAGATGTAAATCTGACCTTAGTAAAATCCCGTTGTCAACAACTTCATACCCGCCGTCTTTTACAGCTACAATATGGGCAGCTTGAAGAACTTCAGGAATAGCGATTTGCGTTATGGCACATTTCCCATCCAAATCAAAAAGATTCCTACGGAAAGCCGATTGGTCTCGTACAACTTGCTCTGTAGTTCTAGTTTTTCTCCTTTGTGAAAGCCCCTCTCTAAGCACAAGTTTTTTGGGATTTTTTATTGAACTATAAGTAACTTTCCCGTTATCATCATCAGCAAACCATAACACGTGAGATATTCGACCATTTTCTATATGATATTCCTCTTTCCCATAACTAATTCCATTTGGAGCACTCTTTGGATGTGTTTTCACATATTCTTCTATTTTGTCATTTTGTTTTTCATCATACACAATCTCAATAAAATCACTCTTGTGCACCCATCTTATATGATAAGAAGGAACTTCTTCTATTTTTCCATTTATTTTCCAAAGTGTTTGATAATCAGCTTCTCCAAAATCACCAACTTTCGATTGTGTTACTTTTAAAGGCACTACGATCAATTCATCAGGATTGTACTTTATTTGCAATCCTTCGTAATTTATAAATTCAATAGACATTGTCTTTATCTCCTTTTTTTGGAGGGGGTTAAACCTTTTCCTCATTTTCCATTAATTTTTTGTTGACCGCATCAACATAATCATAAACTGGTCCTGACACAACAACCTTATTTTTGCCATCGCTTTCCTTTTTTACAATGGTTTCTGCAACATTTCCGAAACCTATCGTCAACCAATATTTTTCATTTTCAAGAGCATATTCCCATGTTGAATTCACAAATTTTCCCGTATCGACACGAACTTCACTTACAACCAATTTCCATTCATGGGTATTAAAATTCTGCATTTTCTGAATTATCTCAGCTGGGACAACTCGTTCCTTACATCGTTCTACAAAATGTTTTGCCGACAAATTTAGGGAACAAACTGAATCCATTTTATAGTGAATTCGCTCAAATAATGAGCGTGGGCCACTATCTATATGAAATCGAGCCTTTTGGAAACGTGTTGTCATATAAATTTTCCCAGTCTACCTTTTCTCCACGGTTTCGTTTTAATCTTTTTGGAGAAGCCCGTCTAGATAACCTTTAATTGCTTTATAGTGCCCAATTTTTGTTTCTTTTTCAATATTATTTCCATGTGGAAATGGAACAGCATAAAACATCGTTGAGCAATTTTCAATTATTCTGCCAATTTCCCCATATTTATTTTTATCAAATTTCACGCCCATGTATGCTAAGAATTTATCTTTAACGGTACCATGTAGCAAAACAACGACTTTAGGAGAGTTTCTCTTTATTAGTTCTTTTAGATGCTCGCAATCATCGTCACTGGGATTAATGTCTTTGCCGTTACTATTTACAATATTAGGAACAAGATCCGTTATACCATAAAACCATCCCTTATAATTCTTTTCATTTTTACCAAAGATTTCATCATCGGCATATAGTTTATCAACATTTTCTGTAATCAAGCCAGAACCGAACAATTGATTCCAAAAGGCTTGATTCACGGAAAAATAGTGCCCATTATCATCAGAACCATTGGCAGGGTTTAGAGGAACGAAAAGGATATCAAGCCCTTCTTTAACAAATGGTTTCAGTTTTGATTCTTCCATTTTTTCCTTCCTTTGTGGTTTATTCGGCCATTTAAAAGAAATATACCCTATTTTAACATCATTGAACATCCTTTTTTTTAGGTCTTCTTATTAATTCAATGGCAAAAATTGATTTTAGTCCAATTTCTATATAATTATATCAAATTCTACCGTTTTCTAGTATTTTCACATGTTATATTGTATTTATAAATGAACATGTTTTACTTCAATGCTTATTTCTGCAGTTTCATAGGCAAAATTGTTCACACAAGTGCGGTACTTGATTGCCCAAACAGTCTTGTATAACCTCTTCATAGCTTTTATTTCATTATACTGATGAAAAGATTTTCCGATTAAATTTTGAGAAAAAGAAAAACCTGATGGCAGAACCTATCGGGGAAAGTGGTTTCTTAGAGTTTGATTTTAATATTACTCATTTTTAAATTGGCTTTTGGAATTCTATTTTCTAATTGGACCCTCATCGAGTGTCTTGACGGAGCTCCTGCTAAATGTATTGTCCGATGACAATTGGGGCATAAAGCGGCAACATTATCAATATCGTCCTCACCGCCTTTGCTTAATGGCATAATATGATGTACTTCAAAAAAAGGTTCTCCATATCTATCAAAAAAGGGAGGATCTTTTTTGCAATATTCACACTTACCACAGGATCTTAACAAAGCTATCCGCTTTACCAATGAACTTCTAGAGAAACGTTTTCCCTTGTATTCAACATAAGGATTCGTTTTTGCAGATTTCACTTTTTCTAGTAGTTCCTGAAATTGCTTATTTCTTTCATTTTCTTCATCATAGACAAACCCATCGGAATTACTGATTTCCTGTAAATCGGGCATTTCTAGATAATTTTTTATATTATTCCATTTTGTCAATTCAGTTTTGCAATCTTTACTTTTTGTGCTAGAAAAGTGCATGTCTATTATTTTCACAATTGCAGGCCATCTTTTTTCATCAATCTCCTTTATACTAGGACGCTTCCACTCATCTTTTCCAAAGACAACCTTTACCGCATCATTTATCTGTTTTGAAAGCAATAAAGAATATTTAGAAGGACATGCATAATGATATGTTAAAGGACTTAGTTTCTTTTTTAATTCGTTATATAATGTAGGGGGAACATCATCGCGAGGAATTCCGTATATATTATCTACCGCTTGATAACGGCAGCCTGCTTGAATGCCTATAATTTTGTTAGAAAAAGAATTTCTTTTTTTATATGTAACGCTGATAAGCAAAAATTCTTCATTAGGATTACGAATGGATTTATTGCGCCAAGCCTGAAAATATCCATATACTTGATCATGATATTCTCGAAAATTAACGCATTCATGGAAGCCATTGCCGGAAGGCTTTTCCCCAAGAATATTTTTGTATTCTTTGTACGATTTCGGGAATTCTTGATATCTTTCATTGACCCCACGAGTGTCCGCATTCAAGGCCACAACGAATATTTTCATATAACCATCCTTTTTTGATGTCCGTTCTTTTAAATCTATACTCATTTTCCTCCAAAAATTCAAGGATAATACTCCAAGTTGGAATATCTTTACGCATCATGCGTTAGGCCTCCAGCCACTTAACAACCTTTAGCCTTAGCGGAATCGCGTTAGGGACAGTTACCCGAAGGGACGAGACTTGCGTTAGCAAGGCTCGGTGAGTGCACCGTTAGCGACGTGCGAGTATGGCCCGACCCGGCTAGATCCTTCGACTCCGTTGCACTCCGCTCAGGATGACACATCGATTTGGCCGGGGAACGCCC
>CAJOOW010000047.1 GCA_905236375.1 uncultured Alphaproteobacteria bacterium
AGAGGGGGATTCGAACCCCCGATACGGATTTATGTCCGTATGACGGTTTAGCAAACCGTTGCCTTCAGCCTCTCGGCCATCTCTCCTCATTCTCCAATTGTATCTTAGCCTTTAAAAAATAGCAACGGGAAATGAAAAGCATCAAGCATTGCCAGCCCTAAAAAACTTAGATCGAATTAGAGATGGAAATTAAATTACATTAACATAAAAGAAATTTCAGCTATAATCCGCGTTTGATCCTTGTGTTTGTTCGGAAATTTAAGATTATTCACCAAAACTGTGAATAACTCTGTGGATAAATAAAAATCTGAATTATCAAATTTCTATAATTCCGGCTTTTTTGCATCTTTGTTCAAAAATTGAGCACGCTTGTAGTGCCTGAAAAACCGGGCGTCAAGCAAAAAAATTAAAAAAATTATAAAAAATTTTTTCAGCCTATTTTTTAAGAAGATCGCTTTTAAGAACTGTTGATATTTTTTGCAGAAAGAACCAAAAATAGCAAACAAACATTAAAGATAAAAAGATATAATAGATAGTACATTTATGTGTTGTTCGATGATTATATGAATCGTTTAAATGAGTTCATTGATTCGTGGTTAAAATATCTTAAAAGTTCCTGCAATTTATCGATAAATAGCGTAGATTCATATAGATCGGATTTGAAACAATTAATCTCTTTTTTAAGCAATTACAAAGAGGCAGAAATTTCTTTTTCCGATTTTAAAACACTGAAAAAAGGAGATATCAGAGCATGGTTTCTCTATAGAAGAAATGCAAATGAAACCCCAAAAACTATATCAAGAGGTCTTTCTGCAACAAAAAGTTTTTTGAAATTTTTGATCAAAGAAAATCAAATAGAAAATAGCGATATTTTATCAATGCGTCCTCCAAAGATTGAAAAATCTTTGCCAAGACCTTTGAACATATCTCAAATAAACGCCATTATAAATTCGATATCAGATATTAAACAAACTCCATGGATAGTTAAAAGGGATCGAGCCATCTTGGCTCTAATTTATTCTGTGGGACTTAGAATAAGTGAAGCGTTAAACCTGAATAAATCTGATATTTTGAGTGCTTCAGAAACTTTAACAATTTTGGGAAAAGGTGGAAAAACACGAATAGTTCCTATTATTGATTCTATTAAATCCGTTATAATTGATTATCTTGAAAACTGCGAATTCACCGATTCTGAAGCATTGTTTATTAATAACAGGGGCGAAAGATTAACTCCATCGTCAATTCAAAAATTGGTTAAGAAATCAAGGGAGTTTTTGGGCTTATCAAGCAAAGTAACTCCTCACGCTCTTCGTCACAGTTGCGCGACTCATTTGATGGAAAACACTGGGGATTTAAGGGGAATTCAAGAGCTTTTGGGGCATTCTTCTATTTCGTCAACGCAAATTTATGCAGATGTTGCAAAAAAATATATTGCAGAAATCTATGACAAATGCCATCCTTTGTCCATGAGGACTCCTCCAAAAAATAAAAAGGGAAAAGATGCGTGAGATTTCTCTTGATACTGAAACAACAGGACTTTTTTTTGCTGATGGCGATAGGATAACAGAAATTGGGTGCGTCGAAATAATCGATAAAAAAATAACAGGGAAAAATCTTCATATTTACGTAAATCCTGAAAGAGAATTATCTGCATCAGCTACTAATATCAGCGGATTAACTCATGAATTTTTGAAACAATTTAAAAAATTCGAAGAAATTGCAGACGAATTTTTGGAATTTATTGGAGACTCCAGACTTGTTATTCATAATGCTCCTTTTGATATTGGGTTTTTGAATTTCGAATTATCAAAGGCTGGAAAGAAAATTTTGGATCCTCAAAACGTCGTCGATACTCTTGTATTGACTAGAGAAAAATTTCCAGGAGCTCAAGCAACTTTGGATGCCTTATGTCGTAGATTTTCTATTGATGCATCATCTAGAACAAAACATGGAGCTTTAATAGATGCTGAACTTTTAGCTGAAGTCTATCTCCATTTGTCAGTTGAGAAACTTCAAAAAAGCATTTTCGGAGCTGCTGATGAAACAACTTCCGCAATGAGTTTAGACGGTTTTCCAGAAATTGATAATCAAAAACGAACGATTGCTTTGCGACATTTTCCCCCTTCTGATGAAGAACTGGCCAACCATTCAAATTTCTTGTCTAAGATTAAAAACCCTATTTGGGATAAATTTTTAACGGAAGATCAAGCTAAAAATTGATTTCCAATGCTTTTGAATTTTTTTATTCTTAGAGCTTTTCTTTCTCCGTTTTGAATTGATTGAGACAGTTTCAAATATTTCATCAAATCCATTTTCAGATTTGCGATTGCCTCTTTCTTGTTTCGATGGGCGCCTCCGATTGGTTCTTTGACGATTGCATCGATAATTCCAAGCTCTATTAAGTCTTTTGCTGTTAATTTCTGAACTTCGGCAGCAATATTTGCTTTTGATTCATCTTTCCAGAGAATTGAAGCGCACCCTTCTGGAGAAATAACCGAATAAATTGAATGTTCCATCATCAAAACATAATCGGATGAGGCAATTGCGATAGCTCCCCCAGATCCTCCTTCTCCGATTATAGAACTTATAAATGGAACATTAATTTGAAAGCTTTTTTCCATACATTTTGCAATAGCTTCAGCAACCCCTCTTTCTTCAGATTCAAGGCCAGGAAAAGCCCCTGAAGTATCAACAAATGAAATAACAGGAAGTGAAAACTTCTCAGCTAATTCAAGTATTCTATAGACTTTCCGATATCCTTCTGGTTTCGGCATTCCAAAATTATGCTTCAATCTTGAATCAGTATCACTTCCTTTTTCCTGTCCAATAACTAAGCACTTTTGCCCTTCGATCTTTGCAAAACCACAGATGATTGCACTATCTTCTGCAAAATACCTGTCTCCAGAAAGCTCAATAAAATCCGTAAAAATGCCGTTTAGATAATCCATAAATTTCGGGCGCTCTGGATGTCTTGCAACCTGAACAGTTTGCCATGGAGTTAGTTTTTGATATATTTGAGAAAGCATTTTATCGACTTTTGATTGCATTTTGCTAATCTCATTAGCAACATCAATATCCCCAACTTTCGAGGCCTCCCGCAGATCGGATATCTTTTTTTCAATATCTAAGACCTGCTTTTCAAAATCCAAAGTAACACTCATATATTTATGATTCTCAAGTTGGAGGCCGAGACCGGAATCGAACCGATATACAAGGATTTGCAGTCCTCTGCATGACCATTCTGCCACTCGGCCAAAAATGCCCTCATTCCCAAAGACTACTAGTTATCAGGCTTTTTTTCAAGTGAAATTTGGCTCCTTATACAGAGCCGCATTGCGTTTGCTCAAGAAAAATAATTGAATTTGTAAAAAAAAAAACAGCCGCTCGGATTTCTTTGGTTACCAAAAATCTTTCCGAGCGGATTCTCCCCACAACTGTTGTGGGATTACATAGTTATCCCACTCTATTATGCTAACAAACAAAAGTTAAAATTCTCTTAATTTTGAAGAAAAAAATTAAAAAATTTTGCAAAAAATCCGATGAAAAGATCATACTAGTTATATTTTTCGCCCTCAAAAGCTTATAGATAATTTTCTTCTGGAAAGAGTGTTGCTTTGTGGTTTAAACTTTCAATAAGTCTTTTTCTTTTGAATTCCCCCATTGAAAAATTCTCTGTTATTAAAGATAGTTGTGCTTTTTCAATTCATGATCATGTCGGTTTATGGCATGACAAAAATGTCACGTAAAAAAATAGATGAGCAAGAATTACCATTACTTTTGGATGATGAAGAAGTCACAATCAATATGAAGCCGAAGAAATTGGCAAAGAGCAAAACCACCAGAAATAAAACTAAAAAAGTATTTAAATCTCACGCAGATTCGCCAGCAAACTCTGAAGATGATTCTCTTACACAGCCCTCACATAAGCGGCAGAACACATTAGAAATAGCCCCGGAAAGTCAAATATATACGACAAATGACAAATATCAAAATCTAGAAAAAAGTTTTTTTGCTTTAAATGCATTACTGATATTGGCAAAAGGGGCGCAAGGCGAGACATCTGAAAGCGAATTTCTTGAAATCATTAATAAATTGCATGAATCATATGTTGAATTGTCAAAAGATAATAAAGAATCGAATATTTTTATAAATCTACAGGCATTAAATTCTACTCTGATAATTAAGGATAGTTACTGGGCTTTAAGCCTATTAGAGATCACAAATTGCGATTCGCCCGCAGGTAATTCGAGTTTGTCTAAATTTATGGTGCTTTTGTATTCATTAAATCCGATTTTTAAAGAGACAGCCATTGGCACAATCACAAAAGATCAGTTTTTATCCAACTTGCTGGACTTTCTCATTATAGCCTCCTCAAAAATTGTTACTGATATGTATTTTGTTGAAGATAAAAATGAGAAAGAGAAAAAAGTCAGAGATAGAATTTGTCTGAAAGCCGGTTGGTTAGCTCGGAAGAATATTCCTGATGCGCTTAGACTGGCGGACGAAATTGTATCAGAGTTAAAATTACTCCTAATTCCTTAAATTCTGTTAATTTTTTTGTAAGGTTGAATCTACAGAAGATAGAGAGTGAATGGCGAAAATATAAGAAATGAAGTGTAAAAAGAAACTTTATAAGTCAATTATCCAACTTCTCTCTTTAAGATGTAAACTCATACATTTATGCATATTTTTGTTGTTTTAGCGATTAATTATGTGTTAGAATAAATATGAAATGATATATGTCTATTGATTTCTTCTGGGGAGGAGTGATCATGAAAATTTCTAAATATGTTCTGCAATGTTCTTGTATTGCGATATTGTGTTGCGGTGTGGCGATGCCGAGATCCACAAATACTAATCCTGAGATTGCAAAAATCAAACAAAGATTGAGCAAACTGGAACAACAGGCTAATGCGAGCGAGGAAGCAGATAAAGAACATGAAGGACAGATCCAGAAATTAAATGAAGAATTCGGGAAAAAGGCCGAAGAGGTTCAGGCAGCTGTCAACGAAGTAAAGGAAAGTTCTGAAAAAATAAATGAACAGGTTGCTGAAAATAAAAAAGATATAACGGCCATGAAAGAAGCGAATGGAAACCAAGCTGATTCGCAGGCAAAAATAGACGAACTCAGCGGAAAGATTGATGCTCTGTCTCAGAATAATGAATCCGCAAATGAAATTGTATCTCTACGAGATGATATTGCGAAAGTACAGCAAGAACTTCAAACAAATTCAGATGCTGATAAACAACAAAATCTTGAGATCGCGCAATTATCAGCGAAGGTTGACAAGAGATTGCCAAATTCCGGAGCACAAGAGAGCTCTTCCAGTGGATTCTTTAATTCTACTCTAGTTAACACGCTTGCTCAAGGCGGACTTGGCCTAGCACAAACGGCTCTTAGTGGGCTTTTTTATCAAAAACCAACCTCTGAAATGACTAATGATCTGAAAGAGGCTGTGAAGACCGGAAAATCAACTGAAGATATGACAAAAGGATTGACTCCAGAAGAACGCGAAGAATTCGAAGCACTGAAGGAAACAATCAAAAATCTTGTTGCAAGTGGAAGAAGTGATCAGGAAATTCAAAAGGTAACTCAAGAAAATATGCAGAATTTGCAATCTAAAGTTTCTAAGAGGCAAGAAAAGGAAATTTCTGAACAAGCAGAACAAGAAAAATATCGAGGACTTGGCGGCGATTATTTCGGTGCCAATGAAGCTTTTTCGACTATAAACTTTGGGGAAACTGTTACAAAAATATATGAAATAGCACTGTCAGATGCTGCGGAAAACAAACATAATCCTCCAATTGCAGAAGAGATAATTTCAGGTAATATAAATCAAATTGATCGAGATCTAATAAATGTAATTTACGAACTCGTTCAAAAGGGAGCTGGATTTAAGGTAATTTTCGATCGTGTCAGACCTCATGTTGAAGGAAATCCGATGCATGTTCCGAACGTCGAGCCTATAAAAGTTACAGAACAACAGCCAACTGCAACTTCTGAGACTTTGGCGAATAAACCAATGACTCAACAAAGCGTTGCGAATAATGTATTAACTGCTCAAAATCCACCAGCAGCAACATCGACAGCAACGACAACTGCAGCTTCTGAGACTTTGGCGAATAAACCAATGACTCAACAAAGCGTTGCGAATAATGTATTAACTGCTCAGAATCCAACACTAGCAACATCGACAGCAACGTTGCCAACTGCAGCTTCTGAGACTTTGGTAAATAATCCAGCCGATCAACAAAACGTGGCAAATAATGTATTAACTGCTCAGAATCCAACACTAGCAACATCGACAGCAACGTTGCCAACTGCAGCTTCTGAGACTTTGGCGAATAAACCAATGACTCAACAAAGCGTTGCGAATAATGTATTAACTGCTCAAAATCCAACACCAGCAACATCGACAGCA
>CAJOOW010000048.1 GCA_905236375.1 uncultured Alphaproteobacteria bacterium
AAGTTTTCTGAAAAGGTTATTGTTTAGTTAGCAAGATCACTGCTAACCGCTTTTATGTTAAATCACAATCTTTTTCCATGTCAAATTCTAAATAGTCCCATAAAAAATTTCTTAGAACGAAATTTTATGGAATTTTGTAATTTTCAGCAAAATCTTGAAAGATTCGTCTTATTATCATAAACTTTGAGCGAAGGAATTCTATTGATTTGCAAAACATGCAAAATGAACTCAAAAGGCCAGATTGGATAAGAGTTCCTGCCTCAGTTTCAAAAGGATTTAAAGAAACTCTAAAAATTGTTAAAGAGGCCGGAATTCACACAGTTTGCGAAGAAGCTTTATGTCCCAATATTGGAGAGTGTTGGAAAAGCAAAACAGCAACATTTTTGATAATGGGCGATACTTGCACGAGGCATTGCGGATTTTGCAACATCAAATCAGGACAACCTCAGCCTCTTAGCGAAGATGAGCCAGAAAAGATTGCTGAATCTGTTGAAAAGCTTGGAATCAAATATGCGGTTATAACCTGCGTTACAAGAGACGATCTAGAAGACGGAGGCTCTCTTCATTTCGCAAAAGTTATAAGGAAAATAAAAGAAATAAATCCAGAAACAAAAGTTGAAATTCTAACTTCAGACTTAAAAGGCAATGAGGATTCAATAAAAACGATCGTTGACGCAAAACCTGATGTTTTTGGCCATAATATGGAAATCGTAAGAAGACTGCATAAGCAAGTAAAGCACCCTCCTGCCGATTATGATGTTTCTTTGAATTTCTTAAAAACTGTCAAAAAGCTTGACCCAAAGATGATAACAAAAACGGGGATGATGGTAGGCGTTGGTGAAACGAAAGAAGAAGTTTTCGGAATAATTGACGATGTCGTTCAATCAAAAGTGGATATAATTTCCATAGGACAATATCTTACTCCATCAACAGCACATTACCCGATCATGCGCTATGTTATGCCTGAGGAATTTGATGAATACACGAAGTATGGCCAATCAAAAGGAATAGAAGTTATCTCTGGTCCTTTGGTTAGGTCATCCTATAAGGCAAGAGAAACCTACATATCGCTATGTCACTTGGATTAATTTTTTATCTGTTTGCTGGGCTCTTTGGGTTAATTCTTATATTTCAGGATTTCAAATCTCAAAGCGTCCCAGTTTGGTCTTTGATTGGATTTTTAATACAATGTTCTGTTATTGGAATTGTTTCTAAAAATTTCTGCTATTTTCCATTTTTGATTTTTCTTGGAATAGGTCTGGTTTTTTATCTCTTGAAGAAGAAAAAAGCGTTTGGAATGGCTGACTATATAGTTGCATTTTCAACTTCTTTTTTGATAACAAATGACAGTTGGCCATTTTTCATAATTTTATGTGGTTCATTTGGAATTTTGCTTTCTATTCTCTTCAGAAGCCGAAAATTTCCATTCATTCCTGGAATTTTAATGGCAGCAATGCTTACAAAAATTTTTGAAGGCTTTAACGAAATCTTAACCTTTATCAGATAAAATTCATAAAAATCTATAAACAAAATTTTTTCTTGGGGAGAGAGAAATGAACTTTACACAATTTCTAACAAAAACTGTTTTAACTAGTCTTTTAGGAATCAATCTTGTATTTTCTGAAGAAGGGAATCAACAAGTCTTAGTTCTTGGAGCTAATCAATTCGTTGAAACGAGCTGGACTGAATCGCACGATGTTGATGGAGTTGTTTGGGCCAATAGCCTTTGGCAACATGGAATTGACCTAACAACAATCAACGAATATCCATCAATTTCTTCGGGGCAAAATCATGAAAATCTTGGTCTTCACATAACTTTAAATTGGGACGATGATTCACAACTTCAAACGAATTTAGTCGATTCTCACGCGGAATCATATGACCTAATTACAAATGATTACGGCGTCTCATATTTTATTCATGATAAGACGTTACCTTCGTTTTTAAAAACCCTAAAAGTAGGTGGGCAATTCGTTTATGGTCCATTAACGACACATACTTGTACAACTGTTAGTGTTTATGTCCCATTGACACAAAACAACATCGAACTGGTGACGGAACCTGAAGACATTAGTTTCTATCGTCACGGTATTGGAATTTTAAATTTTGGCCATCTTACCAGCTTTAATATAACAATGACAAGAAACACTGAAGAATCGAAACTTCATCATCTCGAACAAATCGACTCTTGGCCGGGAATCCCCGTGAGCACTCAATATATTTCTGGGGTTAACACTAGTAAAAACTTGCTAAGAACTTTCATAGATGACTCCTATGAACGAATGACCATTGCGAATTTCACAAACTTTATAAACGAACAATGCGGATTTGGAGTAGCAGTAGAACTTAAAACCAATGAAGATGAAGAGATTCAGGAAATCTTCAACACTATTTTACCTCCTGAACACCCGGGAACTTCTTGGGGAATCGGCGATTGGGTCATAATGACCAGAACGACTGAATAAAACTGCTATGTTGCTTGCCCATATTGCGGGCCGGCAACGTTCTATATTTTGTTTTCATTATGCCGTCTCTGGGATATGTCAATCGAAAGATAAAATGGTAAAGGCGCTGACAGCATCCAGTCTTATTGTAACTTTATTACTCATATTAATTATTTTTTAACATTTCTTTGATAATTTAAAAAATAATACTTGAACGGGAAAAATTTC
>CAJOOW010000049.1 GCA_905236375.1 uncultured Alphaproteobacteria bacterium
AATTGGTTATTGAGATATCCAATCCGCAAAAATTGATCGGAACTATATTCTTCACTTGAAATGAAGATATCGGATCGCTCATTGAAGTTTTCCTCACTATAAAATATTTCCCTTGTTCAATTGTATCATAAAATTTTTAAACTGTAAGTAGGAATTATCTTTAAACAGCTTTTCTATGGTTTGGGATTACCACTGTTTGTGTCCAGTATTTTATACATTCCAAAATATTTTCTTTGAAGGCTTCAGTATCAGTCGATTTGACAACATAGCCAGCAGCTCCAAACTTATAAGCTTTAGTCGCCATTTCTGGATTTATGCTGTTGGTTATAATTACAATTGGAATATCTTGAGTTGATTCTTCTCTTTTTAATTCTTTTAAAACACTAAGCCCATCTCTTTTAGGAATATAAATATCTAAAAATACCAAATCTGGCTTTGGAAATTCCTGGCATAGTGTTTTGTATTTCAAAACATTCAGAGCCTGAATTCCATCATGAACGCATAAAATATTTAAGTTTGCTATATCTTTTAAAGCATTTCTTGTTATGAGTTCATCTTCAGGATTTGCTTCTACAATAAGGATGTTAAGCCCGGACTCTTTTCTAAACGCTCCGGCTAGCTTACTCTGCCTTTCCCTATATAATGATGCTTCGGACCCAACTTCTTCGAAAAAATTTCCTATATCAATTTCGTAAAGTTTTGTGAGTCTGTATAACGTTGAAGCAGCAACTCTAGATAAAGCCTGTTCATATTTTTGAATTTGCTGATATGAAATTCCAATTATATTTGACACATCATTTAGCGTCATATTTCTTCTCTGCCTTTGCTTCCTGAGCTGATTCCCTATAAATCTATCAACCGGACCAATTTTCCCAGATGTGAGATTTATTATTTCTTTTTCAGGTAAAGTCATTTTTGTCGCCTAAGAATTTTCTCTTTCTAAGAGACAAATTTCGCTTTTATAACCCGTATAATTCGCAAGTCGCAGAACTTAGAATCAATTGGGATCAATAAATTTATATTTTCGCATCGTTTTTGTTTAGCAATAGAATTCATATTTCTCAAAGCTCCTGTACCCATTAGTCATTTTTTTCGTCGTCATTTTATCCCAGAACATCTAACGAAATTTTCTCATTCTAATTGAAACGATTCTTTGCTTTTCTTATTTTAATGGAAAAAATCGTACTTTTCAACTTAAATTTGAAGAAATAGTATAAAAAGAGTGAAAACAAAAAAAAAAAAAGAGCAATCTTGACGAGAGAAATGTTCCAAAATAAAATAACAAACAAATGTAACGGGAAGACGAGCAAGACAATGGGGACCAAGTTAATAAAGACAATACAAATCTTATATCTGACATTCTTATCAACAATAACAATGGCTGAAAACGGAAATGAATTTATTGCCAATTATGTTTTCAAATGGGGAGACAAAGACCCGAAGATTGTAGAAAAATATCTCAGAGCAACGATTGAAAACCCAAAATCTTCATATATCCTTGGAAATCTATACTTGACCGGTACGATTCTTCCCAAAAATCTTCAAAGAGCTGATTGGTTTATAACAAAAGCAGCAAATTGTGGATATGCTCCCGCAATTAATTCAATTGGAGATGGATATTATTCAGGAGATATAAGATCAAAAGATATAACAAAAGCTTTAAAATGCTATGAAAAAGCAGCAAAAATGGGATTTGGGCCGGCACAATTTAACGCTGGGATTGTGCTTTTTAGAAACGCAAAATGTAAAAAAGATTTAAAACTTGCTATTTTATATCTAGACAAAGCTTCAAAAAACCGTAATGATTTAAATGATATGGTAGAAGTTGCAGGACGATATAAACTAGATGCGGAAAATAAACTTAGAGCTTATCAATAAGCTTCCAATTACCAGATTTCCAAAGTTAAGTTGTTTCATTGCGGGGCTAATGCTGAAGCTGTGTTTTTGTAGAGGTATTATCTTTACAATCCTAATAATCCCCTCAATAGCTATTTTAATCAAAAATGTCATAAGATCTCCCCGAAGACGAAGCACTTTTTTGATGGGTTATCTTTTTGGATTAGGCTATTTTGGAAGCACTCTGTATTGGATAGCTGAGTCATTCAAATGTGTTGGATATGGTAATTATGGTTACCTTGCTGTTCTTTGTCTTGTCTTATATCTTTCAATATTTCCGGCATTATCTTGCGGGTTTGCGAAATTATTAGCAACTAGTCGACTTAATCTTATGATCTTATTCTCAGTATTTTGGGTCTTCTTTGAATATCTCAGAGGCATTCTCTTTACAGGATTTCCATGGAATTTGATTGGCTATTCTTCAATCGGAATTCCTTATTTTTCTCAAATTGCTGATATTTTTGGCATATACGGGGTGTCATTCTTTTTAATTTTAATATCTGTTTTCTTTACTGCGCGGAAAACTATTCCCTATGCTATAACCTTACTCGTGGCAATTTGTTCTTATGGATGCTATGTAATTCATTTTGGAGATTACATGGAACCAAATAAAAAAGCTGTTGTTTCTTTGGTACAACCTTCTATTTCTCAAATTGACAAAAATGACTTTAAGAAAATGAAGGAAAACATTAATAAGCACATAGGCCTATCTATAAGATCGCCTAGGAAGTTAAAATTATATGAAGGAACCAGAATAATAGTCTGGCCAGAAGCTGCAATCAATACTCCAATTAAATCAGAAGGAGATATCTTAAAATATATTTCAACGGCGATAAAAAAGAGCCAAGAGATAATAATAACGGGGTGTGATCGATATACCTCTGCGAAAAAACTGTATAACAGCGCATTTATTTTTGGTCATGATGCGAAAGTTAAGCAAAGTTATGATAAACGACATTTGCTTCCTTTCGGAGAATATATTCCTGAGTTTTTGAAATTCTGGCAGCTTAAAAAATTGACAGAAGGAATAATAGATTTCTCTTCCGGAACTCTTCCAAGAACTATCAAATTAGAAGGTTTTGCCCCATTTGAAATTGTCATATGTTATGAAATAGCCTTCCCTGGAGAAGTTATGGATAGCAACGAAAGTTTCTGGATATTAAATATAACGAATGATTCTTGGTTTGGAAGATCAGATGGTCCCTCACAGCATATGAGAATGGCGAGGTATAGAGCTATAGAAGAAGGCCGTTCTGTGGCTCGTTGTGCGAATAATGGCATTTCGTGTATAATAGACTGCAACGGGAAGGTCGTAAAATCATTGGAAACAGATGAGATCGGCACTATTGATGAAGTTTTACCTCTCCGCTATAGAAAGACATTTTATGCAAAGCATAAAAATAAGCCGATTATGATTCTACTTTCAGTTCTTGCTATCATTCCAATTGTCACGAGAAGACGACTTTCTCTAAGAACAAGCAAATTATTCCCGCATGAAAGATAGAATATGTGTGAATCCTTATTGTAAGAAGGCATAAAGTCTTAGACCAAAGTTATATTAATATTGACAAAATTTGCTAATCCGCGTATTCTAGTGGTGTATTGGGGTATAGCCAAGCGGTAAGGCAACGGTTTTTGGTACCGTCATTTCCCTGGTTCGAATCCAGGTACCCCAGCCATGTTTTGCGTTTGATAAAATCTGGAAATTCAATCCATATTTTTCTTTCCCGTTACATAAACACCTCACAGCGAGAGATTAATTGACTAATGCCTTGCTGTTTCCGTAAAATCTGAACAGTAAATACAAAATGATCTTTTTAAAAATGCTCTTCCCTAAATCTTTTCGGTCCATTTTAGTTGCTCTAATTTGCTTTTTAACAGCTTGTTCGGAAAATCCAATTTCTAATCAA
>CAJOOW010000050.1 GCA_905236375.1 uncultured Alphaproteobacteria bacterium
GAAATCATGAATTAGAAAGTTGGCCTCACACCGGCAAACAGTTGATGACACCGCCAGGGGAACCTATAGTGATTTCGGAAGACATAATCTATCAAAAAACACTAATTTGCCCGACGTAAAAACATTTCTTATTCTAGTGGAAAATAAAAAATGCTTTTCGCATTGCAAAAAGTTAAAATTTGTTATAAAAGTTTATCAGTTTTGTAATAATTTCGAACTCGCCATTGAACTTCATTGATGTCGTTTTTTTTACTAAGCTGTGCGAAACGGATTTCGAATGGGCTGTGAAATCGCTTGCAATATCTGAGACTGAAGCAATGGAAATGCTTTCATCAGTACAATCATTTGTTGGAGGGCAACTGTTTAATGAAAAAACAAATCCATCTTCAAAGAATCTGACAGAAAAAGGAAAAATCTTCTTGCCAGCAGCGAAAAAAATGGTTTCGGATCTACTTGCCAACATTTCTAATACTTCGAATGAAGCGAACCAAAATATCATAAAAGTTAAAGCTGATATCTTGGGGGGCAAAAATGTCGTACTTTCCGCAATCAATGATCTGGAAAGAGGAACTGAAAAACCCAAAATGGATATAGAAATGTTCACATATGAGGATAATGAAAATTTAAAAACATCTGATATGCATGTGATCTTTCATAGTATGGAAAAAGCAGACAACATCCTTTTTGAAAAGCGGTGGTCTTTAAGAGTCGACCAAGGATTATATGCGAGTAAGGAATATCTTCAAGAATCCGGAAATATTCCGACAAAACCTGAAGATCTCTTTCAACACGCCATTTTAGGAATCGGCGATACGTTTGACCGAGATATCTACAGCTACACCAATTGGCATCTTTCCGGAAAATACATGAATATCCGGCTTAATCCGTCTATGATGATAAATTCAAAGTCCGTTTTAATCGCAGCCATCAGTGCTCATTTAGGAATAGGCCCGCTAGTTGAATACAAAAATATTTTAACAAATAAAGAACTTGTGAAAGTTCTTTCGGACATCAAAGGGCCTCCAGTTATAATTGACTTTGCTGTTCGAAAAAATATTAACGAAAAATATTTAGAACACATAAACTCTTTAGAACAAAAAATGCTGAACAAAATAGATGAAATGGGTTTGGAAGTTATTTATTGAGGTCTTATGTTAAAGGAACTAACAAATTTGGTGAAGTTTTCGGAAAGCGGGGAATTACCTCCAGAAATATCTCAAACGAAGTTTCAAGAACAAGTCTCCTCCATCGAAGAAGAGCTTAATCACAAACTCCTAAAACAAATCGATGGGATTAATTTCGTAACGAACTTCGGAAAAGATTTTCTGCCATATGCAAAAAAATGCATTAGAGCAATCCAAGAAGGAATCAACGTAGCCAGCGAACAAAATATTTATGATTCAGACAACTATCTAACTCTTGGATTAAACAGGGATAGCGCAGCAACTTGGGCTATGAATTGTTTAAGAAACTTTAATAGAATTCATCCAGGCCTCAGACTTTCGATAATTGCCAACGATAACTTAATCGATGATATGGTTGAAAAATCAACAATCGTTTTCTGGTGTACTGAACAAGAGATCGAAAATTATGACAAAATGTGGTATGTCGAATATAAATACGGGCTATACGCCAGCGATGATTATATTAAAAAATACGGAATACCAACTCTTGATAACATCCATAATCATAAGATCATAGCATATTCTGGATCAGCTAGAAGTGATATTGCAAATTGGCATTTAACTGGGAAATATGGACTACCAAAACTTACCCCAACAATATTTTCGCAATCAAGAGACCTCATAGCGAAGATGACAGCCGAAGGAGTCGGGATTGGAGCGATAGCTGAAAGACAAGATGTTTATTATGGCTACGACCATCTGAACAGAGTTCTAAAGCTAGTAGAAGGCCCAACAATGAATAATTACTTTTTCGTTAGAAAAGGCCTTTCAACTCAGATGCTTTGCAATGTAGATCTGCTAAGTGGCCTATTTCGAAATTACTTCATAACAAGAGGGATAGTTGTTCATATGGTCTGAGATTTTCAATGCGATTGACTCTCTCCATCTGATTTAAAATCTATAATGAGTTGTAATTCAGACTGTCTAAAAATCCTTGAAGAAAGAAACTCGCAGCGACTTTATCAATCGTTTTCTTTTGTTTGCTTCTGGTCATTTCAGCTTCATCGAGAAACCTCTTAGCTGCGACTGAGCTAAGTCTTTCGTCGAAAAACAAAATCTTTTTATTTGGAAGCAATTCATCAAGCTTATTTGCGAACTTTTTAACCTTCTCAAATTGTTTCCCGGAGTTTCCTCCACTTAAGGATTTTGGAGCGCCAACTACTAAGACGCCAACGTTTTGCTCATCGATTGTTTGAATCAATTCTTTTAAAACTCCATGACTAGCAAGAACTTTTAAAGGCGAAGCAATAATCCAATTGATATCAGAGATGGCAACTCCTATCCTCTTATCTCCATAATCCAAACAGAGAACTCTGCAATGACCTTTAAGCTCGGAAATACTGAGTTCTCTTGGATCTGATAATATCATTAAGATTCACTAGAAGATTGGTCCAAATTGGCTCTCGCCTTTCTTTCTTCTTCAAGCCATTTTCTCACAATTCCTCCAGTTCCAGCAGGCATCAAACGCCCTACGATGACATTCTCTTTCAATCCAACCAAATTGTCCGTCTTGCCACAAATAGCTGCTTCTGTCAAAACTCTGGTTGTCTCTTGGAATGATGCCGCAGATATGAAAGACTTCGTGTGGAGTGAAGCCCGCGTTATTCCTTGAAGAACATGAGTTGCAACAATCGGACGTTTCCCCTCTTTTAATAATTCTGCATTCGTCTCAGCCAAATCTTCTTTATCGATTTCATCACCAATGATATACGTTGAATCGCCGGCGTCTTTGATCTCTCGTTTCTGCAACATTTGCTTTACGATGATCTCAACGTGTTTATCATTGATAGGAACACCCTGAAGTCTATAAACTTGTTGAACTTCATTTACAAGATATGCTGCCATCGATTCAACTCCAAGAATTCTCAAAACGTCATTAAGAACAATGTTTCCATCAACTAGCATATCACCGCGTTTGACATAATCTCCTTCATGAACGACAATCGAACGTCCTTTTGATACAAGATACTCAAATGGCTTCTGCCCACTTCCATCTTCAGGAGCCACAATGATTCTTCTCTTGGTTTTGTGTTCTTTGCCGAATTCAACACGTCCCTCAATGTCAGAAATAATTGCTGGATCTTTTGGATATCTTGCTTCAAATAATTCAGATATTCTCGGCAAACCTCCAGTGATATCTCGAGTCTTGACGACATCTTTTGGAATTCTAGCAATAATATCTCCGGCTTTAACTTCGTCTCCATTATTAACATTGATAACAGCATCGATCGAAAGGAAATATCTTGCCTCAATTTTATCTGAAAGCATGATAGGCTTACCTTTCTTATCAACAAGGGCAATCATTGGCCTAAAGTCTTTTGAAGTTGCTGATTGTTTCCAATCTACGACAACTTTGCTTGAAATGCCGGTTGTTTCATCAACGACCTCTCTCAAAGATTGACCATCAACAAGATCTACGAATTTTGCAAAACCTCCAACTTCGCAAACGACAGGAACAGTGTATGGATCCCACTCTGCTAAGACTTGACCAGTTTTAACCGCCTCACCTGCTGAAACTTTCAATTTTGCGCCATAAGGAACTTTGTATGAAAGTCTCTCTCGACCATTTGCATCTATCAAAGCAACTTCTGCTTTTCGGGATAAAACGATTGTTTCACCAGAACTGTTTGTCGCTGCTGTCATGTTCTTGAATGAAATTCTAGCATCCATTGTTGATTCAATGCTTGACTGCTCAGCACTCTTTTGTGCTGCACCACCAATGTGGAAAGTTCTCAATGTTAACTGAGTTCCTGGTTCTCCAATTGACTGTGCTGCAACTACTCCAACAGCTTCTCCAACACTAACAATCGTGCCTCTCGCTAGATCTCTTCCATAACATTTTGCACAAACGCCATGTTCGCTTTCACAAGTCACTGGAGATCTCACTAAAACTTCATCAATTCCAGCATCTAGAATTGCCTCAACTTTATATTCATCAATAAATCCACCTTTTGGAACAATGAGAGTTCCATTATTTGGATTAACGACATCGCTTGCTGCAAATCTTCCAAGGATTCTTTCCCCAAGAGTCATAACAACATTCGAACCGTCATAAAGAGGCTTCATCAATAGACCTTTCGAAGTTCCACAATCTTCTTCCGTTACAACACAATCATTTGCAACATCGACTAGTCTTCTAGTTAAATATCCAGAGTTTGCTGTTTTCAATGCTGTATCAGTCAAACCTTTACGGCTTCCGTGTGTTGAAATGAAGTATTCCAAAACGCTTAAGCCTTCTTTAAAGTTTGAAACAATTGGAGTTTCGATAATCTCTCCAGTTGGTTTTGCCATCAAACCTCTCATACCAGCAGATTGCTTCAACTGAGCCATCGAACCTCTGGCTTTCGAATGAACCATCATATAAACAGAATTCGGTTGTTGGCCTGGCTCTGTTTTGGAAACCGCTTTCATCAAAGCATCAGCAACTTTATCTCCGCATTTATCCCAAGCATCAACAACTTTGTTGTATTTTTCACCTTGAGTAATGAATCCGTCAAGATATTGTTGTTCAAATTCATTAACAACTTTTTCAGTTTCTTCAACCAATTTCTTCTTTTCTGACGGGATAACAAGATCGTCTTTTCCATAAGATATTCCAGCTTTAGTCATATATTTGAAGCCAACTTCCATAATATGGTCAACAAAAATAGCCGTTGCTTTTTGGCCGCAATGGAAATAAATTTCATCAATCAAACTTCCAATATCAGAAGAAGTCATCACTTTGTTTATAGAATCAAACTTAACCATATGATGATGTGGCAATATTTGGCTTAAAATAACACGGCCTGGCGTTGTCTCAATCATTTTATATTCACAAGATCCATCTTCTTTATAATATGGAACTTTTGTTTTTATCTTAGTATGATATGTCACTACTTTGTTTTCCAATGCGTACATTATTTCGCTTAAGTTGGCTAATGCAATACCTTCATTTGGAGCTCCATCGACAACCATTGTCAAATAATAAACTCCGAGAACGATATCTTTTGATGGAACAACAATAGGCCTGCCACTTGAAGGGCTCAAAATGTTATTTGTTGATAACATTAAGATTCTAGCTTCCAATTGAGCTTCTGGAGATAATGGAACATGAACAGCCATTTGGTCTCCATCAAAGTCAGCGTTAAACGCGGCACAAACCAATGGATGAAGTTGAATTGCTTTTCCTTCAATCAAAACAGGCTCAAATGCTTGAATACTAAGCCTATGAAGAGTTGGAGCACGGTTTAAAAGAAACGGATGTTCTCTGATAACTTCTTCTAGAATATCCCAAACTTCTGGCCTATCTCTTTCAATCATTCGTTGTGCTGATTTTATCGTACTAGCTAAACCATATTTTTCTAA
>CAJOOW010000051.1 GCA_905236375.1 uncultured Alphaproteobacteria bacterium
GGAAAAAAGAGAATGCGCCAATTCGGGGATGTTGAAATTCCTCAAAAAGCCTTCATCGAAGCCCTAAAAATTTCTGATGACTAGAAATATATCACTGATTTATTGATTTGTTACGCTTTTTACCAGTCTAAGAACTTATTAGGCAGCATCCTTAGAAGCGATCACTAAAGGTTTTGCTTTGCCAGCTGCAACTTTCTCATCAATAATAACTTCTTTTGCAGAATGATTATCAGGAATTTCAAACATTGTGTCGAGAAGAATATTTTCAATTATAGACCTCAAACCTCTTGCTCCTGTTTTCTTCTCAATTGCCTTTTTAACAATAGTTTTTAGCGCTTTATCTTTGAATGTCAATTTAACTCCATTCATATCAAGCAAACTTGCATACTGCTTTATGATTGCGTCTTTTGGTTCTGTCAAAACTCTAATCAAATCATTTTCTGTCAGATCTTCAAGAGTTGCAACAACTGGCAATCTTCCGATGAATTCTGGAATTAAACCAAATTTTAATAGATCTTCGTTTTCGACCTTTTTGAATAATTCGCCAGCATTTTTATCCTCAGCTTTCTCAACATTGGCGCCAAAACCAATCCCTGCGGTTTGTCCTCGCGCCGCAATGATCTTGTCAAGTCCACAGAAGGCTCCACCGCATATAAAGAGAATATTTGTTGTATCAACTTGCAAAAATTCTTGTTGCGGATGTTTCCTCCCGCCTTGAGGCGGAACAAATGCAACTGTCCCTTCGATAACTTTTAATAATGCTTGTTGAACGCCTTCTCCTGAAACATCTCTTGTTATTGAAGGATTCTCCGATTTCCTCGTGATCTTATCAACTTCATCGATATAAACAATTCCTTTCTGTGCTCGCTCAACGTCGAAATCAGCAGCTTGCAGTAGTTTTAAAATTATATTTTCAACATCTTCTCCGACGTATCCGGCTTCTGTCAACGAAGTCGCATCTGCAATTGTAAATGGCACATCAATTATCTTTGCTAAAGTCTTTGCTAAAAGAGTTTTCCCAGAGCCGGTTGGTCCTATTAAAAGAATATTTGATTTTGTGATATCAACATCAGCATATTCATCAGATTTGCAATTTATTGTCTTATAGTGATTATAAACCGCAACTGATAGAATTCTCTTCGCTCTTTCTTGGCCTATGACATGTTCATTAAGCTTTTGATATATTTGTGAAGGAGTTAAAAATTCTTCGCTTCCTTCTTTAATCGATTCATTCTTCTCTTTGCTGATTACTTCTGAACAAAGATTTATGCATTCATCGCATATAAAAGCTGTTGCACCAGCAATCAATTTTTTAACTTCATTCTGGGATCTTCCACAAAATGAACAATACATCAGTTCGCTTTCAGCTGGATTCTTCATCATAAGCTCTTTCTCAATTCAGACCTCTGTTTTATGTTTATAGTCTATCAGGAATTTCTAAATAAATCGTTAACCCGGTCAATTTTTTGTGCGATGTGAAACAATTTTATCGACAAGCCCAAATCCCACCGATTCTTCTGCTGACATAAATCTGTCTCGTTCCATCGCTTTGCTTATTGTTTCAATATCTTTTCCTGTATTTTCAGCATAGATTTTATTTAATCTTTCGCGTGTGTTTAAAATTTCACGAGCATGAATCTCAATATCAGTTGCCTGGCCTTGAGCTCCACCGGATGGTTGATGTATCATGACTCTCGCATTCGGAAGAATAAATCTCTTGCCTTTTGTTCCTGAAGAAAGCAACAATGATCCAGCCGAACACGCCTGTCCTATGCAAAGTGTCGCTACATCACATTTTATATAACGCATCGTGTCTAAAATCGACATTGCTGATGTGACAACTCCTCCAGGAGAGTTTATATACATATTTATGTCTTTCTTCGAATCTTCTGATTCTAAGAACAGTAGCTGAGCACAGATTAACGAAGCCATTTCGTCATAAATCTCTCCAGTTAGAAATATAATTCTTTCCTTTAAAAGTCTAGAATATATATCATACGATCTTTCGCCTCTACTTGTTTGCTCTACGACAATTGGTACAAAATTTGACATCTTCGTCTCCATAACATTAATCCTCTAGAAGTTTTGATACAATATCGTTTATTTCTTTCTTTGTCTTCGCAACTTCTTTGCCTTTAGATTTACCGACCAAGAAAGAAATGACTTTTTGTTCAATTATCTCTGCTCGCTTATACGAAACGGCTCCTGGATTGTTTGAATAATATCTGATCATAGCATTGGCATTCGCAGGATTGCTATTTATTTCTGCTATTATAGCGCTTTGAACTTCACGATCCGATGCCCCTATGTTTTCTTCTTTTGCTATTTTATTTAGAACATATCCAAGGAGCACTCTTTTTCTAACAACGTCTGAATATTCTTTCTTCAATTCATCATCAGTTTTTTGCTTGCCTTTCGCAGTCTTTTTTCCGCCTCTTGCAGCTTCTCTTTCCATTTCGTTTTTAACACTTGATATAACAGAATTCATCTCTTGTTCCAATACTCCTTCTGGAAGATCAAATTTGTATTGCTTCTCTAGTGCTTCAAGTATCTGGCTTTTATGATAAACGAATGCTTGTGCATTTATATCTCTTTCCAAACTTTCTTTTATAGCATTATCAAATTCTTTTAGATCTTTAAAACCTCTTTGTTTTGCATATTCTTCAGGTTTTATTCCAGATAAGGCTTTCTTGATAGATTTAACCATGATCTTATATTTCAAATCTTTATCAGTTGCTGGAACGAAATCAAATGTATCTCCAACTTTTTTACCAACAAAATTACTGAGGAATTCAGCTCCTTCAGGAATCGCATCAGGAATAAGAACAGTATTTGAAAAGCTTTTCTTTTTACTTTCGACACCTTTGTTATAGCATGTCGCCCTATAAGAAACCTCATCTTTTGCTTTTATTGCATAATTCTTATCAGCTTTTTCATAAATTGGAGAATAAAGTATGAAATTTTTTCTAGCCTCTTCAACATCTTTTTCGCTTACATTTGGAACAACCTTTTCAATGTTAAATTCATAAGGCTTCAATTTAAATTCTGGGGCAACTTCGAACGTTAACGTTAAATTAATGTCTTTGCCTTTTTCATAGCTATTTTCAAATTTATAAGTTGGTCGTAATGCTAGATCTGTTGCTTTTGAGTCTTTTATAACATCATTGCAA
>CAJOOW010000052.1 GCA_905236375.1 uncultured Alphaproteobacteria bacterium
AGTCAAAGTTCCACTCCAAACCAATGTTTTCATCGAAGGAAAATACTTAGGATCTGGAATGCTAATATTAGTTGGAATCATGAGACTGCTGCTGCCACTGTCAAAATCAGGCGATCCCGGAAACTTTATTAGATCAATAGAGTTACCAACATTTTTTGGACCGCTTCCAATAAACAAGGCAGAACTTGCTATTCCAGCCATAACAGGATTGTCCATAATCGATGGCAGATCAAACATCTGGAACTCCATACGATCATCTCCGCCAGAATTTTTCGATAAAGCAGCTGCTCGAGCTTGCGCATCCCAGCCTCGCACAGAATGATAATGCTGCTTCCAGAATCTAACGATTCTATCAGTTCCATTTACGAAGCTTAGATCAGGTTTCAAGACTACATCTCCTATAATTGATAGAGGTCCAAGGGGCAACAATCTACACTTCAATTCAGCTGGTTGATCTGACGTATTGGCAATCACAGCAGGTTGATATGATCCGGTCTTAATCCCACGAAGATCACCTCCTGCTACTTTATTGTTAAACGTAATCAATATATCGTTTTCATTCAGCTTAAAAACTGACTCTGTTCCAGCTTCAATTTTGACAAGACCTTTCAAAGCTTCTTTCGCAGTTGAACCAAGATACTTTTCCGGAATTATAGAATTCATATATGGCGTCTTAGCTTTAAAGGCATGCTTGTCCGCAAGATCTGATTTACCGCCAACGGATTTCACCGGACCACTAACCCACGGATTCGTTTCTAGACTCAATTTCTCTGAGATAACGCCCCACGGCATGCAAATTCTGAGAACATCACTCAACAGAATCTTACGATCGCCATTCTTGATCAAAACATCCCCTCTAAGTCCTCGTTGTTTTCCGACAAAACCAGGCCTCTCTTCAGATACTCCAGTTTCTCTGACATCCGGTCCCATGAGATCTCCTCCTACCGACGGTATCTTGTCAATATATCCATTCTTGCCCATCAAAAAATCCGGTAACAGAAAATGAATATTTCCTGGATTAGGCATTTGATGAGGATTTACATGCAGAAGTTCACAGAGCCTCATTAGCGGAACTGCAAAGCCTTCATTGAAGATATTAACAATATCGGAAGCCACAGCAGAGGGTTCATCATAGTACGCTTTCTCACGTCGTTCACCGACCTTACCGGGGAAAAAGTGCTGTCGCTTGAGAAGGCTCTCTGATTGATCATGTCTTTCTGACACCTTCTGCAATTCAGAAAGTGAAGGGGTTCCAAGAGTCGAGTGAAAAACCAATCGATGTTCCGTGGCACGACCAGTTCGATCACTGAAATCAAGCACTGTCCCAGGTTCAGCGCCAAAGATTACTCCACCCGGATAGATGTGAATGTCTCCATGAACTTTTGTATATCCATGGACACCAATTCCTGGCGTTCCTAAAATGCCCCCAACAACAATATCACCCTTCATTTTTGGGCCTTCGCCAAGGAAATCACCGGCAAATCCAGATTCAACAATATTTTCATCATCAAAGAGCGGATTAAAATTCACGAATTGTGGCTTAATCTTTTCTGCTCCCAAAAGAGACTCGTGAATCATTTTCGGCATGCTGGGCATGTCTTGATTGAGCTTTTCCGGATATTGCCCCCCTGATGCTGCAGATGCATTGCTATTTAAGCAAAGGCTCATTGTCGCTAGCAATGGTATAGTAACCATCAATTTTATTAATTTTCTCATTATTTCCTCCTGTAAAAAAGGTCTAACTTGTGATCAAATAAATATTTGCTATAAATATTTATCTCACAATATTTATTATAGACGAAAGAAGTTAATGTTTCGTTAATAAGAGAAAAAAATTTTTTCTTTAGATGAGAAACACTTGAAAATGCTTGACCTAAAATGATAAAAAATTTTTTCAAGCAACGTTAAATTTTTATAGATGTTTCCATTCTTGAATTATTAAAAAATCCCTAGAGCTTTGCTTTGTTTTTCAATCAACTCGCTTCGAGATTTTTTCGCATATCCCAAAAGTTTTTCAAATTCATCTTCTGAAAAAGGCCTTTTTTCGCCACATGCCTGAATCTCAATTATCCCATCATCAGACATTATGAAATTCGAATCAACTTCAGCTCTTGAATCTTCAGAATAATCCAAATCCAAAATCGGAACTCCATCAACAATTCCGCAAGATATCGCAACAACATGCCCAGTTATTGGATTTTCGCTGATTTTCCCACGCTTTATAAGTTTCTCGCAAGCAATATAAAGAGCAACAAAAGCCCCAGTTATGCTGGCTGTTCTCGTCCCTCCATCCGCTTGTATAACATCGCAATCGATCTTTATTTGCCTTTCTCCCAAAAGTGCCAAATTCACAACCGATCGCAAAGACCTTCCAATTAATCTTTGAATTTCCTGAGTTCTCCCAGATTGTTTTCCTTTCGATGCCTCTCTTTCAGTTCTTTCCTGACATGAGCAAGGCAGCATTCCATATTCCGCCGTAACCCATCCTGTCTTTGTGTTTTTTAAAAACGGAGGCACTTTTTCATCAACTGTCGCAGCGCAAATAACTTGCGTTCTCCCAAACTTAACGAAACATGACCCATCGCCATGAGGATAATAATTTGGAATTAAAGCAATATCCCGCAATTCATCGATATTTCTCGATAAAAATCTTTTGATCATAGAAAAATAAAGCTACAGCTAGTATGATCATAATTTATCATTTTAAATCTGCATTTACAAGACTGAGATCCAGATATTATTTACCATTCTTCAGATGACTTTTTGAAAGCCGCAAGTCGATTTATAACTTCATTACAACCTTGTTTAGTTGCTGCTGACATCACAAAAACTTCCGTATCAGATTCTTTTTCAAATTCTTCTCTTAACCGTTCTATTCGGGATAATTCGACGATATCTGATTTATTTAGAGCTATAATCTCAGGTTTCTTATAGAGAGTATTGTCATATTTTTCCAGTTCTCCCCTAATTGTTTTATAATCATTTAACGGATCTTCAGTTGACACATCAACAATGTGAAGAATTGCAGAACATCTTTCAACGTGTGCTAAAAACTTATCTCCCAAACCTTTTCCAAGATGGGCATCTTCAATTAATCCAGGAATATCTGCAATAACAAGCTCTTTATCATCGAATTTGATCATGCCAAGTTGCGGAGTTAATGTCGAAAACGGGTAATCATCGACTTTTGCTTTTGCATTTGTTACCGCCGATATAAAAGTCGATTTTCCAGCATTCGGAAGTCCGACAAGGCCAATATCGGCAATTAATTTTAGTTTTAACCAAATCCAGCGTTCTTCTCCGGGTTCGCCATATTGAAACTTTCTTGGAGCTTGATTCGTTGATGATTTAAAAGAGGAATTTCCTAGGCCTCCTCTTCCTCCTTGAGCCAATAGAATCAACTGGCCTTCTTCAGTTAAATCGGCGATTTCTGTGAACTTATCATCATCGAGAATTTGAGTTCCAACTGGAACTTTTAATATGATGTCATCTGCTGCTTTCCCTGTCTTGTTTTGCCCAGATCCATTTCCACCTTTTTTTGCCTTAAAATGCTGTTGATATCGATAATCAATCAATGTATTGACGTCATTAACCGCCAACGCGTAAATAGAACCTCCATTGCCTCCAGCGCCTCCATCAGGGCCTCCAAATTCAATGAACTTCTCTCTTCTGAAACTTAAACAACCATTTCCGCCGTCACCGGCTTTCAGATATATCTTAGCTTCATCTAGAAATTTCATTGATTCTCTGATATAAACTGCTGAAAAGCCGTTTTTGACATAAATCCAACTTTGGATGTTAATTCATTTCCATTCTTGAACAACATAACTGTTGGCAATGATTGTATATCATATGTTGATGCCAAATCACGAGCTGCATCAACATCAACCTTGATAATAACAGCATCAGGATTTTCTGTAGCGTATTCTTCAATAACAGATCCAAGCATTCTGCATGGGCCACACCAAGTTGCCCAAAAATCCACTATGACAAAATCATTTGATTTTATAACAGCATCAAATTCAGATTTTTCGGTTATGTGAAACATCTTTTTATCCCTTCTTCCATTATTCGGATTTCATCTTTTCAATTTCGCGAGACACTATTTCCTCGACTAAATTTGGCATATTTTTTTCAACCCATTCTTGAATAGTCTTTTCTGCTATTTTCGTGAAAAGTTCATCGATTGTCATTGATTGCTTTGATTCTTTCACATGTTCCGGTTTCTTCCTGCCATATGAATTTAAAGCATTCGTTAATTGAGCAAAAGGGCCGGGTTTCTTTCCATCCCTCGGGCCGGTATCATCTTCTGTTGAATCGATAACACTAGTTGAAAGAGAACTTCTTTCCTCGTATGTTTCTGCTTCATCGCGATTGAGCTGAGGAACCTCTGCTTGGTCCGCGCTTCCAGCCAGATGAGATGCATTCAGATTGATAATATTTCCTTGTTCTTCATCTATCATCTTTTCGTCTGTGTTCGACTGATCCTTTGCCTTGTCGCTTTCTTCAGAGACATATTTCCGTATGGAAGAAAGAATATCTTCCATTGACATATCTTCTTCGGTATTTCCATTTGAAAAGTTCATTGATGCTCCTTTCGATAATTTTAAAATCTCTTTTTTGTCATCTGATAATGCTCTTTATAGCTAAAGTCAGATTCTTTTAATTTCAGATATTTTGCACTCATTCGGCCGATTAAAGCATTTGCCCTGCATTGACTTGCAAAATAATCATGCTCTGCCTGCGTTTCCATATATTTTGCTTCAAAGAGTTTTTCCTGTGCTTCTAAAACATCGCTTATAATTTTGACTCCAGATTTATATTCTTCTTCTGCATCATGAAGTGCAAGTTGTCTTGCTTCCACCGCTTTTCTCGCTGATAAGAGGCTTTGTTTTGCCGCGGCCATTGAGGCCCATGTCGATGAAATCTGAGTTTGGACATCTTCTATCGCTTTTTCTTTATCAACAGCTGCTTTCGTCGCCATCTTTATGTATTCTCTTCGTTTTGCTCTCGCTGTGCCACCATCATACAAAGGAACAGTTACCGATAACGCAACTGTATTTCCTGTTTCATGCAATTTATCGCTCTGATGATTCCTTGTCTTTTTCGAATGGTTCCTCGCCTGATCAAACGAATAAGAAAGATCAACAGATGGCATGAATTCTGGATTTGGTTTCTTTATCGCTGCTTTTGCTGCTGCCAATGTGTGAGTCGCTGCTATTATTTCTGGATTATTATTTTTTGCAATCTCAAAAGCTTGTTTTTCCGTTAGATTTTCATCAAACATTTTTTCAGGGACTGATAATTCTTGCGGAACTTCATATCCTGATAATTCTTTAAACTGAGCGCAATAAGCAACATATTCCGCTGCAGCCTTTGCTAATTTGGATTCTGTTTCAGAAACAGCAGCAATCGCTTGGGAAACATCTAGATATTTCACAGCACCTGTCTTATACATCCAATCTGCAACTTCCTTGCTGTTTTGTCTCGATTCGAGAAGCGCTCTTAGGTGACTTATTTCATCCCTTTTCGCCAGAATCGCAAAATACAAAATAGCGACATTTCTCAAGACTTCTTGTTTTTTTGCTTCATAATTATACCATCTGGCTTTTATTGAAAGATCTGTTTCTTTTAAGGTCGCAACATCAGAAAATCCATGAAATAAATTCTGGCTAACTCCAATGCCATATGATGTCATGCTATCTTCATATCCTTGCCTGGTATTTATGTCAGTATCGCTCATCTTATTTCTGCGTTCTTTTTTCGTGCTGTTTTGATATTTTGCATTCAAAGAGGCTTTAGGCCTAAAAGCCGATGCAGCTGAAACTCTGTTTTCATGAATTGCCATCAATTCATTCTGCGCTGCTAGGATCTCTTTATTTTTTCTTAACGCACTTTCTAAAGCATCGAAAAGAGGGCCTCTCCTCACTGTCTTTTTAAAAGAAGCTTCTTCTGTTGTAGCCTTTTCTGATTTCGCTTCTTCTAAAGCTTTTTGAGTTTCTGTCTGCTTTTCAGCAAGGGCTAGAGAGCTTAAACAACACGCCAAACAAATAAATCTGCAAAACCGCATGAAAAATAAATCCAAAAATCAAAAAGGTTCTGATTTGAAGGATAGCATTAATTCAGAAAAAAATGTATAAGATTTTCAAAAACATGTCTTTTTGCTTAAAACCTAAAAATCATCATTTTCTCAACGTAGTTTTTAAAGTTGATAGGAGTGGGCATCGCTATCCATCCCTGCTATTTTAATCGTCTGTTTTATTTCAGCACCACTCTTTTTCAGATTGTTCAAGATCATCTTTAGCGAGACTTTCTCTGATATCTTCCATTAGCTTATTCATCGTTCTAATGTTGTGAATCGATATCAAATTTCCTGCAAGTATCTCTTTTGCTTTTAGGAGGTGATGAATATAAGCCCTTGAAAAATTTTGGCAAGTATAGCAATCGCAACTTAGACTTATTGGGGAAAAATCTTTTTCGAAAATTGCGTTATTCAAATTCAAATGTTTTTGTGAACTATCAATGAGTTCTTTCTTCTTAACAATCGCAGCACCATGCCGCGCAATCCTTGTTGGAGAAACGCAATCAAATGTGTCAATTCCGCATTTAACTCCATTAAAAATATCTTCAATGCCACCGATGCCGAGAAGATGAACATATTTTGTTCTATCAAGCATTCGACTCGTCATATCG
>CAJOOW010000053.1 GCA_905236375.1 uncultured Alphaproteobacteria bacterium
AATGTCCAAAATCCCGATATCATAATTCGCAATAGATCGATTTCGATTAGGGCTCCATTTCAACAGACGATACCTTTTGTAAACGAGCTCCACAAACTCTTTTTTGATGAGCCGGAAAAATGACTGCGGCATTTTTAAAATGCCATATGAGTTTTGAACAAAATTCATTGAACACGCATCAAATTTACTATAATATATGAAAAAGCTAGATTGCGGGCGTAGTTCAATGGTAGAACGTAAGCTTCCCAAGCTTGAAGCGTGGGTCCGATTCCCATCGCCCGCTCCATGATTTGTTTTATTGTATGGTTTCCTGCAGGTTTTTGATCCCAAATAAAAACTTGAATGATCTTGATTCTTTCCTAACAGAATCTGAAATCGATAACGTGTCAGTGTTTGAAAAATCAGAGCTCGGATTTTCAACAGATTTGGATGACAACGGTTTTCCAAAAGCCAAATTTTTTGAAGTTGAAGTTCTCCTGAATAATAATGCTGATGCTAAAAACCTCAAAGCAAAAATAGAAGAAAACTTCAAAGATATCGCAAAAGATTTTGAAATAAAGAAACTCAAAGATAAGGATTGGATCAAACTTTATATCAATGAGCTGCAGCCTGTTATCTGCGACGGATTTTATCTTTATAACGATTCAATTCAACAAATGCCAAAGGACAGCGAATTCATTCCGATAAAATTAAATTCTGCTCTGGCATTTGGAAGTGGACATCACCAAACAACGCAATCATGTATCACGAATGCAAAAAAATTGAATGATAGTGGCTTTGCCCCGAAAGTTATTTTGGATATGGGATGCGGAACTGGGGTTCTTGGAATTTGTGCCATAAAGATTTGGCCCGAATCGAAATTAATCGGAATTGACATTGATCCTGAAGCAGTCAGAGTTACAAAAGAAAATTATGAACTGAATGAAGTTTTTGCCGACGCCTTTGTTGGTTCAGATCTGAAAAATGTCGATAAAAAATTTGATCTGATCTTTTCAAACATTTTAAAACAGCCACTAATTGATCTTTGTCCTGAATTTAAAGAGGCTTTAAATCCTGGAGGTTTTATAATAACATCCGGATTCATAACCTCCCAGGAGCCTGATATAATGCGCTGCTATGAGTCATCAGGTTTTGAACTTTATAATAGGATTCAAATGGAGGAATGGTTATCGATAACTTTTAGGAAGAAATGGTAAAAAAATTTAATATTAGGAAATTTATAAGACTCACAACAATCGCTATAATTTTGCTAGCGACATCGTTTTTGAACTATTGTCTTATGCAGATCTTCGGTGCTTACTTTATGCCCCTAACCGTAGTCGTGCTCTTTATTGCTGAATTTTCCCAATATAATTTGCCAATTACAATGATTGCGGGAATTGGATTGCTTGACGATCTATTATCAAATGGATATCTCGGTCTCTATGCATTTATTTATCTATCTCTTAGTTATTTCATGTCAACAAAATTACAAGATATAGCAAACAAAAAATATCTCATCATTTCTTTCTTGGTTGTTTTTGCATTAATAAATATTTTTACATTTAGCAAATTTTAAATTTAGAGAAAATAGATTTCTGTGATATCATGACAAAGATTTGTTAGGCTCGTTATTAAAAATGTCTGTAGATTTTGTGATACTTGCAGCTGGAAATGGCTCTAGAATGCATTCATCTCTTCCAAAGTTTTTTCAAACTGTTGCAGGAAAGCCTATCATAAGATATATAATCGATGCCTGTCACGAATTGAGTCATAATGTTATCGTTGTTACAAAAGATAACTTAAAAGGATCAAAACTTTTTAGCGATATCTCAATATCAATTCAGAAAGACCCACTCGGAACAGCAGATGCCGTAAAGAGCTCATTACCTCTTTTGAATTCTGATTACACGGTGATTCTTTGCGGAGATATGCCTTTTATAGAATCAGAACATTTAAAAAGCTTGATTGAAAGCAAAGATGAAAACGTCATCTTATCAATGAAAATTCCTGATAAATTTTCACAAATGCCTTATGGCCGAGTGATTTTGAAAAATAGCAAATTTGAAAAGATTATCGAATATAAGGATGCGTCAAACGAAGATAAGAAATGTCCTTCAGCAAACACTGGAATATATAAGATCAAGACAGATCTTCTTAAAAAATATCTTCCTAAAATTAAAAAGAATGCGAATTCAATGGAGTTTTATCTAACCGATATCTTTGAAATTATGAAAAAAGATGGGATTGAAATTTCTGTTATTGAATCTTCTGAATATTGGCCATTTCATGGAATTAATACTATGCAGGATCTTGCTCTTGCAGAGCAAATAGTTCAAAATCAGCTTCGAAAAAAATTTATGGATCTTGGCGTGATGTTAATTGCGCCGGAAACTGTTTATTTTTCACATGATACCAAAATAGCAAGTGACGTTCTAATCGAGCCAAATGTTTTTATCGGAAACAATGTTAAAATAGGCAAAGGAAGCAAAATCCATGCTTTTTCTCATATCGAGAATTGCGAAATTATGAATAATGTTGAAATTGGACCATTTGCTAGACTAAGAGGAAACTCGGTCTTTATGAGCGACTCAAGCGTTGGAAATTTTGTTGAAGTCAAAGGATCTGTGTTTGGAGAAAAGACAAAGGCAAAACATTTGAGTTATATCGGAGATTCAACAATTGGCAACCATACTAATATTGGAGCCGGAACCATTACATGCAATTATGATGGGGTTAAAAAATATAAGACCCAAATAGGCGACGATGTTTTTGTGGGATCTAATTCAACTTTAATCGCTCCTATAACAATCTCTGATGGCGCACTTATTGGCGCTGGCAGTGTTATAACAAAAAACGTAGAAAACGATGCATTGGCTATTTCAAGAGCCCGGCAAATAGAAGTTACAAATGGAGCTAAAAAAATTTGGAAGAAAAAAGGAAAAATCAAAAACAATTAAACGTCAAATGGATTTTTTCTGAAACGCATGAGATTTTTTCATATATAATGACAAGAGATTTATCTAAAATTTTAGGTTTTTTAATATGAAGGGATTTTTCAAAAAGCTAATATCTTTCTGCATCGCAAGCTTATTTGTTCTAGGGATAGCTGTTTCGAAAAATGAAGGAGAAAAAACAAATATTCTCGAAGGAAAGAAGGTTGCAATTATTTATTTCTCACATAATGGCGAAACATATAATCCTGATGGAAATATTGTTCAGGAAAAAGGAAACACAGAAGTCATTGCTGAAAAGATATCCAAAGAAATAAAAGACTCAAAAATTTTTAAGCTAAAAGTTAAAAACGATTATCCCAAGGATTATGACGAAATGACCTCATATGTCAAAGATCAACAGACAAAAGGAAAATTGCCTGTGTTGCAAGATTCTCCTGATATTGCAGGATATGATGTTATCTTCGTAGGGACTCCTGTTTGGTGGGGGAAAATGAGTCTTCCAGTTGAAGCATTCCTGAAATCCAAAGCCTGCAAAGGCAAAATTATTGTTCCATTTATAACTCATGAAGGTAGCGGTGAAAGCGGAATTGGAGACTCAATGAAAGAAGTTTCTGGTTGCAAAAAAGTTTTAAAATCGCTAGTAATCAAAGGATCTGAAGTTAACAAAGAAAGTTCTGATGAATCAATCAAAAGTTTCTTGAGTGATATAAAACTTTAAAAACAATCAACAAAGCCCCTCAGATTTTATTAGTTGAGGGGCTTATTAAAACGACTTTTTAGTTTCTTCAACATTTTCTTTATCAAATATTTTTAAAAGCAGTTTGTAATTTTCAATTTGGTCAGAATCGACTATTTTTGTCGCAAGTGATGATGTTTGTTCAAGAAGGTTTAAGATATAAGTTTGATTAGATGGTTCTGAAACATCAAAAGTTCGATAAACTTTTTGGCCACTTTGACGAGTTCCGAAAATTTCACCTCCTCCACGAAGAAGAAGATCTTGTTCGGCAATCTTGAATCCGTCAGAATTTTCTTGAATTATTTCAAGTCTCTTTGATGCAATTTCAGACAGTTTCGCATCAAAAAGTAAAATGCAATATGATTGAAGATCACTTCTTCCAACTCTTCCTCGAAGCTGATGAAGTTGCGCTAATCCAAATTTTTCTGCATTTTCAATAATAATAACACAAGCTTCTGGAACATCGACTCCAACTTCAATAACAGTTGTTGAAACCAAAATTTTGCAATTCCCATTATTGAATCTTTTAAAAATTTCTTGCTTCTCATTAGTCTTCATTTTGCCATGAAGCATTCCAACTTCATTTCCGAAATATTGTTTTAAGAAATTAAATCGATTGATAACGCAAGTGTATTCCAATTTTTCATTTTCCTCAATTAACGGGCAAATCCAATAAATCCTTTGGTTTTTTGAAATTATGTTTTTAATTGATGAGACAATTTCCATGATCTTTCCAAGAGGGATTGCTTTCGTTATTATCTCTTTTCTTCCTGTTGGTTTTTCAGTTATTGATGAAACATTAATATCTCCGTAAAGAGACATAATAACAGTTCTAGGAATAGGGGTTGCTGTCATACTCAAAACGTGAGGGGATATCCCCTTTTGAATAAGCTGTAATCTCTGATGAACTCCAAATCTATGTTGTTCATCAACAATGACAAGCCCAAGATTTTTGAATTTAACCTTATCAGTTATAATTGCATGAGTTCCAACGAGAATATTTAAGTTTCCTGATGCAAGATGTTCCAGGATTTCAGTTCTTTTCTTTCCTTTTTCATTGATTGTTAAAAGCTCAACAGAAAGTCCAATTTGACTTAAATATTTATGAAAAGTCTGATAATGTTGTCTAGCCAAAATTTCAGTCGGAGCCAAAATGGCACATTGATAGCCACTTTCAATGGCATAAAGTGCTGAAATTAAGGCAACAATTGTTTTTCCAGAGCCAACATCACCTTGAAGCAATCTCATCATTGGCTTGCTACTTTCAAGATCTTTGAAAATTTCGGAAATGACTTTGTTTTGAGATTTTGTCAATTCAAAAGGCAAAATCTCTAAAAGCTTTCTAATTAATTTCTTATCATTTTTTATGGCATAGCCATCCTTTGTTTTTTGAGTTGAATTGCGGATAACAATCTGTTCGGCAAGAAGTTCATCGAATGCTAATCGTCTTCTGAATGGATTTTCCAATTCCGTTTCATAAATCTTCGTTGGATAATGAATATTTTTCAATGCTTCAGAAAATGAAACAAATCCATTAGACTTCAAGGCTTCTTCTGGAATCCATTCCTGTAATTTTTCTCGCTCTAAGATTTTAATGGCCGATTTCATAGCAGA
>CAJOOW010000054.1 GCA_905236375.1 uncultured Alphaproteobacteria bacterium
AGGGTGGCCGAGTGGTTAAAGGCAGCAGACTGTAAATCTGCCGACGTTAGTCTACGAAAGTTCGAATCTTTCCCCTTCCACCACGAGGAGTTAGCGGGTGTAGCTTAATGGTAAAGCCCCAGCCTTCCAAGCTGGTTACGTGGGTCCGATTCCCATCACCCGCTCCATTTTTTTTACTAGGATTCTTTATTGTGTTGAGATTTTTGCGTTCCCCTAAATTTTGGAATGATGAAGGCAGCAATTTAGTGCGAATTCTCGACCCAATAGCCAAATTTTATTCTTTCTTAGAAAATGCAAAATTGAATTCTGTAACGCCCATTAAAGCTGAAGTTCCAGTCGTTTGCATTGGGAATATTGTTCTTGGAGGCGCTGGGAAAACTCCGACTGTCGAATTAGTTTGCAATATTTTGAGGCAAAAATTTCAAAATCCAAATATTCTGACATCGGGATATGGAGGATATCTTAAAAACGTTGTAAGAGTTGATCCAAATCTTCATTCATATCTTCAAGTCGGAGATGAGGCCTTACTTTCAGCCGTGGTTGCTCCAACTTGGATTGGGAAAAATCGGATTAAATCCGGAAAAGCAGCAGTTCTTGGGGGAGCTGATGTTCTTGTCATGGATGATGGTTTTCAAAACAACTCAATCGAGAAAGATTTGAAAATTTTAGTTATTGATTCAAAACAGGCCTTTGGAAACGGGCATCTCTTCCCAGCTGGCCCTCTCAGAGAATCTCCAACTTCTGGAATTCAAAAATCTGACATAGTCCTTATTATCGGCGACAAAAATGAAGAACTAGAAAATCAAGTCAAATCTGTCAAATCATCAATCCCAATTTTTAGAGCAAAAATGGAAGTTACCAATTCAGTCCAATTTGAAAATAATAGAGTCCTTGGTTTTTGCGGACTCGGATATCCTCAAAAATTTAAGCAAACACTAATTGATTGTGGTTATGAAGTTATAGATTTTGTTTCATTTGCCGATCATCATCCATACACAATAACTGAAATTCAAAAACTCATAAGCGGGGCTAAAGGTATTAATGCTTCACTAGTTACGACAATGAAGGATTTTGTCAAAATTCCAGCAGTATTTAAGAATGATGTGTCAGTTATTCCTATAAAACTCGTTCCAGAAAATGACGGGTTTGAAAAAGCAATTTTCAAGGCCTTGAAAAAGAAAAATTAATCCTATTTTCCAAGCATACTTTTCGCAAGATCTGCGACTTTTCGTCCATTTGGCAATGCCAATTCTTCGAGAACTTTTGAGTATGGCTCAGGAACATCCGCGGTTGCAATCCTCATCGGCTCATGATCTAAATAATCAAATGCATTTTCAACAACAATCGACGTTATTTCTGATCCAATGCCACAAGCCATCCATCCTTCTTCGACATTCAAAATTCGCCCCGTTTTTTTGACAGAATTTATGATTGTTTCCTTATCAATTGGTCTTAAACTTATGAGATTTATAACTTCCGCTGAAATTCCATATTCTTCCTGAAGAATCTTTGCTGCTTCTAGTGCGTATTCAACGGAAATTGAAAAAGCCGTAATTGTTATGTCAGAACCTTCTTTTTCTATTATTGCTTTATCGAGATCAATCGGTTCGACATTATCTGGCATTTCGAAACTCTTTCCATAAAGCATTTCATGTTCTAGAAAAACAACAGGATTATTATCTCGCACTGCTGCCTTTAAAAGAGCTTTTGCTTCAAAAGAATTATAAGGAGAAACGACTTTAAGCCCTGGACAATGAGCATACCAACTAGCAAAGCATTGAGAATGTTGTGCTGCAACTTTTCGAGGACAACTATTTGGCCCTCTAAAGACAATCGGACAATTAATTTGCCCTCCAGACATATAAAGAGTTTTTGCTGCAGAATTGATGATATGATCTATTGCTTGCATCGCAAAGTTAAAAGTCATGAATTCAACAATTGGTCTCAATCCCATCATTGCAGCGCCAACACCAATCCCTGCAAATCCATATTCTGTTATCGGAGTATCTATAACTCGGTCATCTCCAAATTCAGCCAACAATCCCTGACTGACTTTATAAGCTCCATTGTAATAGGCGACTTCTTCGCCCATTAAAAAAACGTTTGAATCTCTTCTCATTTCTTCGGCCATTGCATCTCGCAAGGCTATTCTGACAGCTAAATCGCTCATAAAATCACATCCGTTTCTAGATCTGAAGGATCAGGGAAAGGCGCAGCAATTGCTTTTTCCGCTGCATCTTCTATAATCTCAGCTATTTCATCTTCAATTTCTTCCAATTTGCTTATTTCAATCCCGTATTCATCAGTTAATTTATGCTTAAATTTGATTATTGGATCTCTGGTCTTTTTAACGTTTTCAACTTCTTCACGAGTTCTATAAGTAGCTGGATCAGACATTGAATGCCCACGATATCGATAAGTATCAACGTGCAAAATAATCGGTCCCTTTCCAGACCTTACCTTTTCAATTGCATCTTTTGATTTTTCTATGACATCGATAACATCCATTCCATCAACTGAAATA